>DASYQG010000578.1:0-2979 GCA_036005825.1 Chitinophagaceae bacterium
TCTGTTCGGGCCAGTGTTCTTTTAATACCAAGACGTATTGCTGATCTGCCGCCTTCTCCATCTCTGAAGCTGAAGACATAATCTATTCGCATGATCTTGAATATATTTTCAAATCCTCCAAATACTTCAAGATAATCGGTGCTATTTACATGAAAATTATTGACACCACCTACCATGTACCAATTGAGTTTTCTGAACCCTGGAATTTTATTGGTAAGAAATCCATTGAAGTGATGCTCTATATGTACCAGTGTGTAAAATTTGCTGGTATTACTGAATTCATAGATGGGAAGCAATTGAAAACTGTTCAAGTATTCAGTTGCAAACCTTGAAATGTTACCATTGAAGTGCTGGTAATCTATCACTCCAACTTCTTTCTTACTCAAAAAACCGCCGGCGCCAACACGATAGTTAAAAACACCAGCAAGTTTAAATCGAACAATGTCCGTCAAAGTGAATTTCCATTTTCCATAATCTACATCGCTTCCTAAAAATCCATTAATACCATGTGTATACACCAAGGCCATTGTTGGCCATTTAGAACCAATATTTATTTTCTGATCAGGAAGCTGAATATATCTTGCCCCCGGCTGCCACGAAATACCAAGATTAGCGCTGAATGACTGGTGCCTGAAAATATTTGTGTTCACAATTTCATTAGGGTAATTGGGAGTAAACTCCCTGTCTTCTTTATTATTAAAAGTATAATCAGTTGTATTATCAAGCGGCATTCTATCCTGGTATTGGATACCGATACTCCACGTAAAACCTGATCCAACACCTTTTGAATACAAAGCATTAAAATACCATGCTTCATATAGTTTCAATGAATTTCTTTCACTGAACAGGGATGAAAGCGTATTGTTCCTTGGAGAAATTGGACTTGCATTGTTAAACTGGAAAAGTCTTTTTCCGCCGGCAACAGTAATAGAATTAACATATTTTTTCCCGAATGTATAATTACCGGAAAGATAAGCATTGAAATGATGATTGCTGAAACCGTAACGGATATTTGGGGTGATCCGCAACCGTCGGCGCCCAATGCTTGAATCAAGACGTTTTGTATAAGTGCCGCCCAAAACAACTGATAATCCTTCTACAACATTATAACTTATATTTTCACTAATAGCTTTGATATGATATTCGGCTCTTCTTTTTTCCTTATTAAAATCCATGCCTGTCACTAAGAACCCCATTATTGAAAACTTGTTATTTTTTCTATCAATGGAATCCAGGTAGACAGGATTTTTTGATAATTGCTCAAGGCTATCTTTTTTCCTGTAATCCATTACTTCTTCTTCCATCAATTTTACCGGTCTTGTTTCATCCCAAAATTGATCTGTTTTTCTTCTCGAACTGTCTTTGTATTCAAGAACGGTATTATTAAAATACTTTTTTGGGAAATTGGGATTAGGATCAAATTTTGAATAGACATTTATAAAACTACCATAGCCGTCTACGCCGAAAATTTTCGCAGTGGGATAAATAACCTGGCTCTGGATGACCCATACATCTTTTGTCGCCGGTGTATATATTTGTTCCAATCGCAGCGTATCAAGAAATTCCATCTGCGATGTTTTGAGGAGCATTAGTTTTACTGAATGCAGACGCCACTCTCCTTCTACAATATATATATAGCCAGAAAACAAAGGCTCATACTTCCGTTTTGGCGTTACTCTTATTTTATTGATCTGTCTTCCATCTTCAAAAAATGCTCCTTCATATTTATACTTGTAATAGTTCATAGCATTATCTGAAATGGGAGAAATAAATCCACGGGGATTTAAACTGGTACCGATATTGACATTATTGCTGTAGAGAGAATAGAATTGCGGCGCCGCAAGTCCAAAGCCATCTGTGTTGCCGCTTACTTTAGAAGAAAGCACCTGAATTTTTGTATTGTTAGGTTTGTCAACTGAATAAGATGAAATGGTTTCCGACAAATAAAGGATCTTTTGTTTGCTCGTGTCTCCATCGCCAAAATCAACTTTTTTACCCATTATTTTTTTTGGGTAATCTCTTAAACGGAAAATTCCTTTTGTATAAACTTCACAAGTGAACTTATCGAGTTGCTTTTCATAGTAAGGCCTTTTCGCAATAGTTTTTTTAATGATATCATTAGCTGGATTTTCACCAGAACGAATAACAACTTCTTCCATCGTAAAGTCAACCAGCGATAGTTTAAAATTCAATTCTATGTCTGAGTTTTCGATCGTAATATTCCTGAGATCTCTTTTATACCCGACATATTGAGCGATCAAAGCATACTTTCCCGGTTTGCTGAAGTGAAGAAAATATTTTCCTTCGTTGTTAGCTGAAGTACCTTGAGTGGTACCTTGTACAACAACAGAAGCATAAGGGAGCGGACTTCCTTTATCATCCGTGATCACACCCGAAACTGTTTGGCCAAATGAAACTGTTGTTATACTTACTAAGAAAAAAAGCTGAAGAAATATTCTCATAAAGCTAATTATCTGGAACTATTTATTTTTTGAACCGGATGAACGAAGATAACTACCACTAAGTGCTGCAAAACCAGCTACCAGTCCGCCGATAAAAGCCGTTACGATCATCAGCATCCATTTTGATCCGCCGGGTGATAATATTGATGCAATTTTTACTGAGAGCACTCCTTCATTTACAAGATCCATCCAAAAGGCTAAAACAAACCAAAGAATGAATAATGCTAAAAAGCCTGCGAAAAACGCTTTGAAACCTTTTTGATGGATCAGTGCTGCTACTAAAAAAGCAACCACTGCAAAAAACCACCAGTATGAAATATAAATACCAGCGATAAAACTTAACAAAGCGGTCAATAAAAAAGAATTAAAAAATTTCATACCGAAAGTTTCAAGGTTTGTCAAGCGTCATTTTCCACCTGGCTTTCTTATCCTGTTTATCACTTTCATGCATAAACCAAAGTGAATAGTATTTGCCATCGGCCCATTTATCAACAAATGAATCATAATATTTACTGCC
>DASYQG010000579.1:0-2128 GCA_036005825.1 Chitinophagaceae bacterium
TTTTATTTTCAAATTTTTGGTTCGGTTATGATTTTTGCATCAGTATCGTCTTGAGGTGGCGTATAATGCTCTGAAAAAATGCTGTCAGTCGGAGTTTCCGCTTGAACCAACAACTCCCTTTCAAAACTACTGTTACTTTGGATAAGTATTATCGTAATAATTATTGCTGGTATAGATAGAATTTCTCCTATAAAATCCACTTTTGTCGAGGTTAATAGTGAATCAATATTGTCTTCTGCATCCCAGCCGATCCGGGAGGAGATATAGTTGTAGAAATTAGTTATAATATGTAATGCCCACCACCAACCAACAATAGACGCAGACCGTGGTTCGCCAAGCCTCTCTTTTAAAGCATGTTGGGTTCCTCTCCAAATATCCATCATGATCTGGTAAGGCCACCAAAGATTTATTATAGGGACAAACCAACTACCCGCAGCCCATCCTTCTGTATATCTTGCATTATGCCATGGCAGCGTATGCAAATTATAATAAGCTCTTCTAAACCACATAATAAAAAAAATAATAGAAAGGATAACAATGATAATATGGGCAACATTAACTGCTATAATGAATGTATCGCTTGCGTTGATCATGTTCATGTCGACATCTTCGGGATTGGCCTGAACGTCAGATAACAGGAAATACCGCCATGCCAAAGCTCCCATATTAGTGATAGTGAGGCCAAGCATTATCCAGAAAATAGAAATGATCTGTTTGGCCCTTGCCGTGTTGTCTCTAAGTAAAAGCATTAAAACGACTTTGGATGGGGAGAATAAAAAAATGGCAGGCTCCTCACATCGCACCGCTACAACCACTTATCCTTGCTGCCTTCCGGCCCTGGGGAGGTTCAGCAGGAGCTGGTCGTGTAAGACCTGCCGGCGCAAAGATAAGGGGATGAGGGCAGTCATGTTGTTTGAATTTCCAATATTGAAAATTTTAATTGCCACGTTTGGATTTACCAGTTTTTGGCGATTTATTTTTCAGAACTTCTTCTGCGGTAGGCAAAATTTCATCATCTGGTTTTTTCTTGATCCAGATCGTTATCTCTTTCCATAATGTGGGATCAGATCTTAAAACCGCTTTAATAGAAATTTTTTCAACAGCAGGTTTATCAGGAAGAATTAATTCATTACCCTCAAATTCCCCATAACTTGAAGTAAAGGTGATTTCTTTTGTTGTAAGCGGTTTCCATTTACCATCGGATGTTTTGCCATCAATATTTATATAGTTATGTGTACCTTTTTTCAAACTATCTGTGTAGAGATGAAAAGAGATAGTGTCAATCTTTTGAGCCCTGCTCAAAATACTTAAAGAAAGAAATAAGATGAATGGCAAAAATCTGTTCATGGTCTTATTAAGTCGCAAAATTGATGCAAACGGTTGGAAGCGAGTGTTAAAAATTTAGTTAGCATTTATTTTCCTCCATTCACCAGGTGATACATGCTTTATTTTCTTAAATATCCGGTTGAAATTCGAAAGATTCATAAAACCACAATCGTAACAAATGCCCGATATGCTTTTATCCTCCGTTAATAAGCGACAAGCATGATTAACCCGGATCTCGTTCAAAAAATTGATATAAGTTTTTCTTGTTCTTGTTTTAAAGTATTTGCAAAATGCTTCGGGTGTAAGATTAGCCAGGGCCGCTACTTCTTTTAATGTGATGGGGCGTTGAAACTCTTTAAATGTAAACTCGATAACCTTATTCAACCTGCTGCCATCATATGATTTAATGTTGCGTTGAATAACCGGCGTTGCCAGCGAATGCATCTCTTTCCGGCTGGCAAGCAGTTTTAATATTTCAAGGAAGATGATCAGCCGGTCAATTCCTTTGGCATTTGTAATTGATAATAATTTTTCGGCCAATAACTTTTTCTTCCTGCCTGTTACTCTGAAACCACCCGAGCTGTTTTTTAGAAATTGCTGAAGCGATTTCATTTCCTCTAATACCCAAAAATTTTCCCCGAAAGTTGTTTCGTCAAAGAAAATTGTAATCGCGATTGCTTTTGATCTTTTTTTAAAGAACTTTTCATCATTTCTAAAAACATGAGGTTGATTGCCTCCGATCACAAACACATCCCCAGAGTGAAAGGGGCCAACGTAATCACCGGCTATAAGCGTCCCGTTA
>DASYQG010000580.1:0-4425 GCA_036005825.1 Chitinophagaceae bacterium
TTTGGCAACTACAGTAGCACGAATTGCATTGAACACAATATTGCGGATAAAAGGCTTTGAAGTATCCTGGGTATTATTGTTTGAATTATTAGAGGGGCCGCTGAATCCAATTCCTATTGGCCCGGTAACATTGTGCATAATGATATTGGAGAAAGTAAAGTTCTCGATGCTGGCTTTTCCTGCGCTGATCTTAATAGGGCAACCATAGGTATCATAGATCAGGCAATTGGTCACTGCAATATTTTGTGATTCACCGCCACCAAAACGAAAAATGGACCAGCGGGTACTGAAGCTGCAATTAGTTATAGTAACAAATTTATTACTGCCAAACAAAGCGCAGGCATCGTCCTGGCATTGCACATCGCAATTCATAACATGTACGTACTCGCAATCATTGAAATGAAAACCATCATTGTTCCTGTTGACTCGATTATAGATTTTTATTCCATCGATATGTACTTGTTTGCATTTCAAAATGCGAACGCAATGATAAGCGCTGGCTTTAAAAAAAGCATTTTGCAAACACAAATTATTACACTGGAAAAAAATAAAAAGATGGGGGCGATCAAAATTTCCTCCAACACCATTTTGTCCAGGGCCCGTGTTATCTCCTTTACCATTATAAAAAGCAAGACCATTTCCATCCACTATTCCCTTTCCTTCAATTGAAATATTATCTGCATTCACTGCATATAAAAAAACAATATTGCCATTACCGGGAGGAACTCCTTTCCCTGCCGTATAATCTTCACGTTTAGGACTGCCCAATAGTTTTCCTGATGAAGCTATACGCAATGTCACATTAGATTTTAATTCTAATGTTCCCGAAAGGAAATCACCCGCAGGGATCAATACGGTTCCACCTTTTTCATTAAAACATTTATCAATTGCTGATTGTATGGCGGCCGTATCCAATGTTTTTCCATCACCTTTTGCTCCGTGATCACGAACATTATAAATAGCGGCGCCTGCAAGTTTATTTTCATTCTCTTTATGATCAGGTGATGCGTTGGCTTCAAGACCGATCATAGTTGCTCCTGCAGCGATTGCTGGAACTGAAACACGTCCCAGCCACTCACGGCGGGAGAAAGATTTATTTTCATCCATAGCATTTGTTTTATAAATGTTATTGATATTTGAACTCCTGCGGAGTTCTTCTAAGAACTTCAGACACATTTTTGTTATAAATATCAAAGTTCTACGGACTTATTGCAAAACAACTGCGTAGCAGTTAAATATTTATAACAAAAGTGATCCTTAAACAATCTTAGAACTCCGTAGGAGTTCAACTTTTTTAACATGTGTAATTCGATTATATTTCTTCATTGAACACCCAAATAAAAATCAACTCATCATCTTCTTTTTTCAATATCCACTAGCTTATCTTTTGCTCTTATCATTTCTGCTCCGGCCATTAAGAAGGCGCCAAGACCATGTGTATCATTTAATGCTGTTGGACGTGTGTAGTAGTAACGAATATCTTCCTCGATAGAAGTACCGATACAGATATCAGGCACTTGCCCATCAGGAGTAACTTTCTTTGCGAGAGCTTCCCAGCCATTTTGTGCGATCGTTATAAATCGTTTATTGATCCATCCTTCATTTACCGCTTTTGCAATTGTATAAACAAACATGGCAGTAACAGAAGATTCAAGATAAGAATCTGGTTTATCTAATATTTGATGCCACATGCCGGAAGTGTCCTGGTAACGTGAAAAGCCGGCGATCTGCCTCAATAGTAATTTGATCAGTTCAGGACGTTTGGGATGATTAGCTGGTAGATTGTTCAGCAATTCTGTTTGCGCCAATGCCACCCAGCCATTGCATCTTCCCCAATGCGCTACGCCATTCATATTTTCATCATTATAAAAAGCATGATGATATAAGCCAACAGCACTATCATAAATGTAGTTGTTGAAGCCTTCTACTTGTTTGATCGCAAAATCAAAATATTTATTATCGCCTGTAAGCTTACCCATTCTTGCGAGATAGGGCACACTCATATACAAGTCATCTGCCCAAAGTGTCATTTTCCTCGGGCCATTTCTTGCCAGTGTTCCGTCAGGAAATTTTACCTGTTGATTAATAATGTAATCTCCTACACGATTTAAGTAAGTAAGATAGTCTGCTCTTTTATCAAATGCATATACATCCAGTAAGCCGGCAGACATAGAACCACAATCATCCAGGGAACCGATGCGAAATACCGGGCGATATTCTACATTGGTTACTCCTGCATCAAACTGTCGTTTGAAATAATCAAGATTGTCAAAAATAAAATTGAAATTCTTTTTTGAGTAATCGGCATATTTGGGATCGTTCAAAACATTGCTCATTCTGATCATGCCGACTGTCAGCACACCATTTACATACTGCCATTTATTGAATTTGCTTTCTGCTTTTACATTCACAGAAGTGTCTTTGCCTTTGGTACCCGCAAATTTTTCATTTGTTTTATTATTTACAAACTGGAAAGAAGTGGTTTGAATGATATTATCCGCCACTCTGCGAATAATCTCTTCTGTTGTAGGTTTTGTTTGAGCAAATGCAGGGAATGGGAATAGTAGTAATGCTAAGATGATCCGGTTCATAATCTTGATTTTATTTGAATCCGATATTACAAGGGAATTATTTCCCATTCATCACTCATAATTCATAACTCATAATTGACCTTTCCTCGCTTTCAGCTGCGTCATATATAAAGAAACAGGTTGCAATCCATCTTTGTTCTGTCCTTCCCATTCTGCATCCGGTCTTCCGGTTAAACGACCATCATATTTTTCGCCTTTCATACCAATACAATAATTTTTTCCATTTGCCCACGGGTTTTGTATCGCTGCTCTTTTTACAGTACAATTCCATAAGACTTGTGTTACACCCGACCAACCATGTCCGCTGCCCCAGTTGCCACGATCCTGTACACAGATCTCGCCATCTGTTGTTATGTTATCATATAATGTTCCTGACGACCAGCGATGATGCGGACCAATATCAGCATGCGTTTTTTCAGCTGTACAATTATAAAATACGTTGGGGCCATTTGTCCTTGCACCAGTTACATAATCATGACGGCCGTCTGTGGTATGACAGTTCATAAATAAATTAAGCTGGCCATTGTTATTAAAAGAATATCTCCTGCTGCCGGTGATCACGGATTTATGATCAAAACAATTACTGTTCAATACTGAAATATTTTTTGCAAGACTTTCTAAATTCACACAGCTAAAACCAAAATATTTTGCAGTTACATTTCGTATCCATGCTTGTTCGATCTTATTGTAGGTGATCGCATTCCAGGCATGGTTTTCTGCGGTATCCGATTCAAATTCAGATTCGCAATACAGGTTTTCAATGCCAACATGGGAAATACGTCCATCAAAACTGTATTTATAAATTTCACCTCCACCATATTTTGATTCCATTGCCAGCACTATGGGGTTATCAATAAAAATCTTATTGCCATCTATTTTTGTAATGATCCTTTCAAACTGCAGGTCATATTCTTTTGCCTGCCATTGTTTGGTGCCATCTCTTTCTTCTATTTGATCCATCTTCAGATCTTTTATCCATTGTTCTGTACCGGGACGAAATACAATGATCTTGTCTCCTTTGCTAAAACCGGAGATCGAAGAAACTGCGAATGAGAATGAGCCAGTCGGCACATACTCATCTGTGATCTTTACTCTGGAATTTTTTATTTCAGTGATATTCCCTTTACCGGAAACATTGATCAGCGATACCTGTTTCTTTGATTGAGCAACAAGACGGGTATCATTTCCTTCACCACGCAATACGATCCCGCTGGTTTCTATTTTGATCTCTTCAGGAATTTTATAAGTTCCTTTTTTTAATAAGATCGTTCCCCTGAATCCATCTTTATCCGGTGTTCTTTTTGATACTTCATCAATTGCAGATTGAATGATCATTTCACTTGTTCCATTGACAGCAGGCTCGATTGTTTTTACGACCGGTACATCGGGAATTGTTTTGTCTCCGGCATAATAACCCACACGACTGAAGTCGGGAATGATATTCCCTTTTTCATCGGGTATGTATTTCAGCGAACCATCTTTGTTTACTTTAATGAACTTTGATTCCCAAGGAAGGGAAGGCAACTGAAACGACACGATCAGTATTGTAGAAAGAAGAAATATGATTTTTATTAATGAGCTTCTCATTATGTAATTTTTAGTTTCACGCAAAGACACCAAGTTTTAAAACATAAGGCGCAAAGTGACGACTTAAATCTTTGCGGCTTTGCCTTTCCTTCGCGTCTTTGCGTGAAATAGTTTAACGCCTTAATTTCCGACTTTTTTAAGACACTTAAATGTCAATGCCAGAATAACTGAATAATTGGCTAACAGCACAAAAGCCGTATTTACTTAACTTTCTGGCAAATCAACACTTAGTGAAGATCATTTTCTC
>DASYQG010000581.1:0-6936 GCA_036005825.1 Chitinophagaceae bacterium
CCAATATTATTTTTTCTATCTACAAAATGAAGCTCCAGCATCCAATGTCTTTTGTTTCCGTATTTATCCAATTGAAAGATATCGGTATGATTGTCCGGGTGTACATCTAAGCACATATCATTAGGATCATCAGGTTGTTCATGAGGATAACGACCCAGGATATGACCAGCTATTGCATTTCCAAATTCATAGCCATAACGTTTTGTAAGGTCGTTAACGTAATTAAAATATCCCGCACCGGTAAGATCGGTTTGCTTAAAATACCAGGCATTTGCTTCGTGCCATGCGGCTTCTACATCTTTTTTGATCTTTAGTTTCAAAGGCTCGTTGCCTAAAACATAAGTTCTTCCCAGGTCTGCTTCCCAACCTTCAAACACAGGATGAAAATCGAAGAACAGTATATCATCTTTTTGAATAATAAGGTTTGGTGGATCGGCTGAGTATGGCTGTAAAGTATTAATGCCTGTTCTTACAATTTTTTTACCCCAATGAATTCCTGTACCAAAATCTTCTTTAGCAATCTTTACAATTTCATCAGAAAGTTCTTTCTCAGATTTTCCGGCAACTATCAATCCTCTTTTCTCTACTATATCAAATAACTCCTTTGCCTTTTGTTCGGCATGGACCAGGGTTTGTTTTACTTCATTCATGATTTTTTATTTTTATAAGTGTTGTCATGGGTATGTGTGTTGTTTTTCCAAATTTAATTAATATTCATAGGGAATATTTTTCATGCCTGACCAACCGAAATTCTTATACCATGAATAAAATCCTTTAAGACGTTTTTTTGCCAGCAAAACATTTATCTTTTCTTTCTTGCCGTAGTCACAGCCAGCGCAATATTCTACATAAATTTCTGAGTTCTCAACCTTTTTCATTTGCTTCTTTTCAGCATTGGAAAGATGAAAACCATTTCTCATCATTAAATATAATCCGACATACCCGTGAATTTGATCTTGAGGATCATCTGAAGAAGTCCATTTTAAAAGTTGTGTTTTATTTGAATGATTTACAAGTAATATTGTTTTTAGCATAGATTTTTCGGGAGCTCCATCAATACTACATGCAATGCCGAATACTCCACAAGTTGAATCAGAACTTGAATCTGTTTGACCCAGGATCAAACTGTTAATGAAAAATGTCATTATGATTAATAAGAAGACTTTCATAAAAATTGTATACAACGTTAAGGGCTTTC
This sequence comes from Chitinophagaceae bacterium, assembly GCA_036005825.1. Classification (GTDB taxonomy): domain Bacteria; phylum Bacteroidota; class Bacteroidia; order Chitinophagales; family Chitinophagaceae; genus VBAS01. The sequence continues at coordinate 1,199 of DASYQG010000581.1, forward strand.
TGTGATGAAATTTTGGGACTCTTCAGCTATCCTTTTAGAAAACTTTATGTTGGTGGTAGTTATCATACTAGTCACTATAAAAACTGTATATATCACCAAATTTACCTTTACATTTTCTAGAAAACTGTTTAGGTAGTCCGTTGTTTAAGCTTACAACTGTCAATAGTTTTTTATCGCAATCATCTTCAGTATTCTTGAAAATGAGATTTCCGCTCTGCAATTTGGTTGGCAAGTCATATACCGTTGTCACATAGTATTCGCCCACATACTGATTCTTGTTATTGAAGATTAAGATTCTTGATGTCGCCCTGTGAGAAAGCCCCCAAATCCAACTTGAGATTATAATTTTAAATGTCTGACCTTTTTTGGTTGTCACTTGTCCTAAATATTTCAAATGCGTTTCAGTCCCTCCATGTTCTGTCCACCTTCCGAAAATAAATAAGCTATCAGCGACACCCTTTTCTAAAACTTGCTGTCGAATTTTTTGATCATTCACTTGAGCGTTCGAACAAATTGTAAGAAACGTAAATGTTAGGACGAGAAATGTGAAGGAAGGTGTTATCATAAAATTACCGCCAACTCACGGCTTTACTTAAGTTCTTGTTCCAAATTTAATTAATACTAAAAGGAAATGGAACATGTTGAATAGAATTAACAAACGTACAAGAGTGCCCCGATATTCATCGGGGTTTCGCTTCGCTCAACGACTGATGCCATGAAAACAGAAAGATGAACGGAGCGTCGCAAGAGAAGTTTAATAGTAAGTATCAGTTGGGTACATCATTATCCCACTCTATTATTTATAAGATTGCTTCGGTTGGCAATACTTGCCAGACATTTGAAGATAATGATGCCAACCTCGCAATGACGTTGCTTCACCCTCCTTCGCCGGCTTCGCAATGACGAACCTCAAACATCGAACCTCAAACTTCAAACGATTAGCGTACATTTGCGACCTATGACAATCGAAAAATTGAATGATATGCGGTCCCGCATTGCCGGGGTAAGGAGGTTTCTTTGACGTCGATAACCGTCTTGATAAGATCCAAAATGATAAGCAGCTTTCACTAAGTCCCGGTTTTTGGAATGATAATGTCCGTGCGACTTCCATCATGAAGGAAATAAAAGTGAATGAATACTGGGTTGACCTGTATAAACAAACAGCATCGGCAGTAGAAGATTTTGCGGTGCTGTTTGATTTCTGGAAAGCTGGTGATGCTACCGAAGAAGAAACAAAAGTTGCTTACGATAAAGCATTAACAATGCTTGATGATGCAGAATTCAAAGCAACCTTGAATGAGCCCGAAGATGAATTGCCGGCTGTATTGCAAATAAACTCCGGTGCCGGTGGAACAGAAAGCCAGGATTGGGCGGAGATACTTGCCCGTATGTATCGCATGTATGGAGAAAAGCAGGGATGGAAAGTAAAAGAGTTGGATTGGCAGTGGGGCGATGGCGCTGGAATTAAAACATGTACTTACGAATTTGAGGGAGCTTTTGCTTATGGGTTTTTAAAAGCAGAAAGTGGTGTGCATCGTTTGGTTCGCATATCGCCATTTGATAGTAATGCCCGTCGTCATACTTCATTTGCATCAGTATTTGTATATCCGTTGGTTGATGATACGATCAACATTGAAATAAAACCTGCTGATGTGAAAATGGAAACATCACGCAGTGGTGGCGCCGGCGGACAGAATGTAAATAAAGTAGAAACAAAAGTTCAGTTAACACATATACCGACCGGTATCGTTGTAGTTTGTCAGCAAGACAGAACACAGCTTGGTAATAGAGAATTAGCAATGCAAATGCTGAAGAGCCGTTTGTATGAAGAAGAGCTGCGTAAAAGACAGGCTATAAAAGATGCGACTAATTCATCAAAGAAAAAAATAGAGTGGGGCTCCCAAATACGTTCTTATGTTTTTCATCCATATAAAATGATCAAAGATCATCGCACCGATTATGAAGTGGGAAATGTGCAACCGGTAATGGATGGAGAACTGGATGGATTTATAAAAGCGTATTTGATGAGTGAGAAAGAGTCGCAAAATTCTTAATCTCTTATAGTAACAATTGATTTTACCAATCGTTTCATAAATTGAAGCTTCCTTTATGAGACGCCTTTTAGCATTTATCTTTTTAAGTAGTTTGTTTTTACCTGCGTTTTCGCAAGGTAAAGTATTGGATGCCTCGACCGGCGAGCCATTATCTTCCGCCAGCATCATTTTATTTTCTTCCGGTAAAAAGACGGGTCTTGTTGCCAATAAGGAAGGAGTCTTTTCTTTTACATTATTCGTTGATTCTATTCGTGTATCAATGGTTGGTTATCGTTCAAAAACTGTTTTTGCAAAAGAATTTTCTAATAAAAATTATTTTGAAATAAAACTTGAAGCAGTAGCTGCGGAACTTGGAGAAGTGATCGTTAAGAAAACAACTGGATTAGAAATAATAAAAAAGGTTATTGCAGCCATCCCATCTTTTCAGCCAAAAGAAGATTTTGAGAACAAAGGATTTTACAGGGAGATCATTAAGGATAAAGAAAATTATTTTTCTGTTGCTGAAGCTGTATTTGCGGCGCAGTATAATCCAGCAAAGAAATCGTACAAATTAAAATTGATACAAGGAAGAAGAAAAGAAGACGTTGCTTATACCAGATTATTTGAAGATTTTCATCCGGGTGGCGGACCGCAATCAGCGATCGACAAGAGTTTTATTTTGGAAAGGCCAGATTTTTTAGATGAAAAAAAGATAAAATATTTTACTTATAAAATCGATTCATTAGTTCAGTTTGATGATCGTTGGTTGTACAGTATAAGTTTTGATCAGAAGCCCGATGTTAAACAAGCTCTTGAAAAAGGAAAGTTGTTAATAGATGCGGATGAATTTGCTGTTGTGAAGTATGAAGCAGAAAATAGTCCAACAGGAACTCCATACATAAAAGACTTGACGGGCAGTGACAAGATATTTGCGGCATTGCTGAATATAGATCTCAAGCGTAAGGCATGGAAACATCGTGTTGATTTTACAAAAGTGGATGATAAATGGATATTGAGTTATGTAGAATCAGAAAGAAAGATCGGGTATAAACAAGAAAAGAAAAAGATCGATTTGGATCTTACGATCAATTCAGAAATATTATTTACAGACCTGGTCACTCCAATCATTAAACCAATAAATGCTGATGAGGAATGGAAAAGAAAAAACCTTGTAAGCAGTTTGCCATCAGCATTTGATCCAGGATTTTGGGGAAATAATAATATTATTTCACCAACGGACCAGGTAAAAACAATTGTTGAAACCATTTCAAAAAATAATAATGAGAGCAATATTAGTGGGAAAGCTGTAAATGACTGGCAGTATCTGAACAGGAATCTATTTGTTTCTTATCAGAAAGAAGATACAATTACAATGATCCCGATCATGAAATGCTGGTGGGAAGATGAGAAAACTGGTGGCATGCTATTCAAAGAAATGAGTGGGGATTTTATTTTTGAAACAAAAGTTAGTGTTACTAAAAGTAATTCTGCTGAAACACCAGACAAAGGTTTTCAGCAAGCCGGGATTATTATCCGGAAGAAAGATGATCAAAAAGAAAATTATGTTTTTTTAAGTATTGGAACTGGTGGAAATCCAACACCAAAAATTTCATTTAAAAAAACCACAGACAATAAAAGCAAAACATTTGTCGAAAAAATGAATGAGATGAATGGCTGGTTGCGATTGGAGAAGAAGGGGAATAAATTAATCGCTTTATATAGATCCGGGATCGACAAAGAGTATAAGAAGATCGGCGAGTACACAAATGATTGGTTGAATTCAGAAACTCAAATCGGATTAGCAGCGTATGCAGGCTTTCCGGGTGATGGTCCAAAGATGAAACCGGATATGAAAGCAGCGTTTATACTACTTGAGATTAAAAACTATTAGTTTTCATTTCTATATCGGAATAATACTTCTCTACTTCTATTCCAGAAAATTTTCATTGTTACTACATATGATTCTTGGAAATGTAGTCCATCTGCTGTAAGTTTAATATATCCCTTTTAATCACCATCAAAACTCCTACTATGAGATCAAAGCTAATTCTCCTACTTCTTGTTTTATTGTTGAACAAAATTAGTAACGCCACGGATTATTATTGGGTTGGCGGAGCAGGTATGTGGTCTAATTATACAGATTGCGACGTTGCCAATGCTGGCCCTGATCAAACAACTTGTGGCACCTCGCCAATTATTCTCGCTGCTAATGTAACTACAGGTGCTAACTGGACCGGAGGTTTAGGTACATTCTCACCAAACAGAAATTCTGCTAGTGCAATCTACACTCCTGCTGCTGGTGAGATCGGCACAACAGTTACACTTACATGGAATGTTCCTGACCCGGATGGCATTGGTCCTTGTACCGCTACATCTGATGCAATGAATATTGTGATCACTGCACAGATCACACCAACGTTTACTCAACTTGGTCCACTGTGTCAGGATAGTATTGCTCCAGGATTGCCTACTTTTTCTAATAATGGTATTAGCGGAACATGGTCGCCTCCTAGTATCAATACTGCTGCAGTTGGTACTACAACTTATGCATTTACTCCAACTGCCGGTCAGTGTGCTGTTCCTGTTACAATGGATATTGTGATCGAGTTATGTTGTATAGGATCCGTTTCAGTAGGTCCTGATGCAACTTCTTATTTTGGCTTGATCTCTGAACAGTGTGTAACTAAAACTGCTGTTGTTCAGAATGGCACCGGGCCATATACTTATTCCTGGACGCTTGACAGATCACTTTTAGCAGGAGAATCCATTACTAATGCTGACGCAGTAACAGTTACAGTTTGTTTGCTTGATACAGCTAACTTATGCGTTACTGTAACAGACGCTAATGGTTGCATCTTTACTGATTGCGCTATGATATTTGCACAAGATGTAAGATGTTTTGCTGGTAATAGTGGGGATCATAAAATATTTATGTGCCACAACAACAATACGATCTGTGTTGATCAAAGCTCAATGAATACACATTTAAGCCATGGTGATTATATTGGGCAATGTGTTGCAAACAGAAGTGTTCAAACAGAATTACAGCCTGAACAAAGATTTGGTTTAAATTTTAGAGTATATCCCAATCCTGGTTACAACAACTTTACACTATATATGAATTCGGATAGCAAATATCAAAATGTTGAAATAATAAATATGAGTGGACAAATAATAAAACAAATACAACTTAAAGGTCAAGACAAAATTAATTTTGCAATTAACAATGCAGGAGTTTATTTTATTCGATTAATAAACGGAAAAAATATTTTGACTCAAAAGTTAGTTGTCTTGAAATAAAATAATTTTAATTGACTTTATCTAAAGGCAGGTTTACCAAATGTTAAGAGTGGGCCTGCTTTTTGATTTAAGCGCTATTGTAAGTCAGATAACTTTATCTTTGCAACTCAAATTTTCAATATGAGTCTTGGATATTTCTCTTACCCGATGCCCGCAAACGAACCAGTATTAAGTTATGCTCCCGGTTCGCCAGAAAGAAAAAGATTAAAAGAAGTTTTAGCAGAATTAAAAAAAGAAAAGATCGATGTGCCGATGTATATCGGTAGTAAAGAAGTAAGAACAAATAAAAAAGGAACACTTCATCCACCACATGAAATTGCTCATACTCTCGGAACTTTTTCCGAAGGTGATGAAAGACATGTAAAGCAGGCGATCGATGCTGCATTGGCTGCAAAAGAATCATGG
>DASYQG010000582.1:0-2421 GCA_036005825.1 Chitinophagaceae bacterium
TTGCTTTAAATGTAAAAAGTCAGTGATGATATAAGGAGCATTTGGCAAAAACAAGAGCCAAAGACCGACCAGGAAAAACAGTTTCCAGCGATTTTTTACAATATGAAGCCGTTGGCTCAGCGCAAACGGTATCCAAGCAAGAAATAAATTCCAGGCAAGAAAAATATAGGTAAACTCATTGCTCATTATTATTCTTATGATCAATAAGGATAGGGAAAAGCCCAGTGGAATTATGATCTTTTTACTGAAACTCATTTTAAAAAATTTAGAAACTGGACCAATGCAGGAATAAATATGATAAGACCAATGATCAGGCTTGTGATCGATGCCATTAATACAGCGCCGGCTGCCATATCTTTAATGACCTTGATACCCGGATGAAAATCGGTGGTGATAAGATCACAATATCTTTCAATGGCAGAATTGATCATCTCCAATGAAATGACTAACCCAATGCAAAACAGCACGAGTAGCCATTGAAAAGATGTTAGTGAAACGGTAAACCCTAGCATGATCGCAGTAGCACCGAACACGATTTGAATTTTACCATTCCTCTCTTTGGAAATAAATTGTTTTATTCCTTGCAATGCAAATAGCATAGCATTAAAAAAAGTTTTCATTTGTTACTTGTTTTTTCGGCTACCCATTTCCACCAGAATGCGGTGCAGGTAGCAAATACAAAAATTGAATACAGGTCATCGGATACAGAGTGCCCGTTCCTTACAACAGCCGTACAAACCGGCACCATAAAAATTATTGCCATGATCGTTACAATAAAGCCGGCTGGATGAACAGGGATGTATATCCATCCCACTTGTTTAAACCATATTGTTTTCATGATTAATTATTTTTTTGATCAAGCAATTAGCATATCGAATGTTTCCCTTTTTTCTGATTTCTCTTTTTCTTCCGCTTCTAATCGTTTTATATTCTTTAAACATATCGTCAATGGGAACAATCCAATAATTCCAAATGAACAATCAATTACCCTCCACCAAAAAGGCATGCCACGAAAATGCCCGGCAATCATTGCAAATGGAATGATCAGGATACAGGCGATGACACCAAACTGGATCACCCATTTGTTTTTTACAGGGTCTTTGAACGGACCTATAAAAAGAATGGCAAGTACAAAATGTGCAAAGGCAAGCCAGTCATATCCATAAAAAAGAAAAGGATAATTTTTTGAAGTGTATTGTATTCCTATCAATACTTCATCTAACCACCCTTTAATACTTCCTTCAAAAGGAAAATGATTTACGATATAAGTAAGTTCTTGTTCAACCGGCAAAGCTGTAAACCCACTGATGAACAGCGCTGCTATAAAAACTTTCAGCCAGTTGCGAATGATTTGTTTTTCTTTATTCATAAAAAGTGCTTTGCATTTCAAAGTGTATATACAAAAAAAATTATTTAACTCCTCTGATCATATTTTCCAATGCCGCAATATGATCGGCAAATGCTTTTTCTCCTGCTTTTGTTACTGAATATGTCGTATTTGTTTTTTTACCCACAAATCCTTTTTTAACCTTTAAAAAACCGTTTTCTTCCAGGTTCAATAAATGCGTGGCAAGATTTCCATCGGTTACTTCCAGCATTTGCTTCAGGTCATTGAAATTTATTTCCTCATTCACCATCAGCACACTCATGATGCCCAGGCGGATACGATTATCAAAAATCTTGTTTAAACCAGTTATAGGATTCTTCAACTTTAAATTTTTAACAGTTAATCGTTAAGTATTTCTTTCATACTTCCACCACATCACAAAACCGTAAATAATATGCAACACCCCAAAACCCGCTGCCCAAAAGTAAAGACCATATCCCACAAATTGTGTGCTGACCAATCCAAGTAATATCTGAAATAATCCCAGGTATCGTACATCAGTTAAAGTGTATTTACTGGCATTTACTAAAGCCAACCCGTAAAAGATGAGGCAGGCTGATGCGATAAATTTCCAGTCATTATATTGATACATTGCCATAATAAATAAGCCGCCTGCCACCAGCGGGATCAGCATATTTATAGTGAGCCGCTTTGCTGTGATATCCCAAACTGGTAATTTATTATGTCTTGCTTTTCTCCACGTGAAATAAAATGCAGAAACCAATGCGGCAGCCAATACCGCAACTGCTATAACAAGTAAACGAAATTTCAAATCACGAAAATCATCTGCCGCATAGCCGCCACGATAATCATAGTTTTTATAGTAAGGCTTAAACTCGTTACGGGCAAACCATGCTCCTACTAAAGCACAAATTCCCGCTGCGATACCGCTTAATCCGCTTAATGAAATGAAACGGGATGAACGTTCCATCATGCGTTTTATATCCTGGAGAGTATCGAGAGTTTGTTGGTTTTGTTCGGCCATAAAAAGTACTTTGAAATACAAAGTAAATACCCAGACTTCATAATTCCAA
>DASYQG010000583.1:0-7341 GCA_036005825.1 Chitinophagaceae bacterium
CAAGACAACTGCCATGCGAATGCTCTGTGGTCTGTCATTACCGACTTCAGGTGAAGCAACAGTCGCCGGCTTTGATGTGTATAAAGAAAATGAGAAAATAAAAAAGAATATTGGGTATATGAGCCAGAAGTTTTCATTGTATGAAGATCTTACTGTAAAGGAGAATATGGAATTCTATGGCGGCATTTATCACATGACTGATAAATTCATTAAAGAAAAAACCGCTTTTATTCTTGATCATCTTCATTTACAAAAAGAAGCTAATTCATTGGTAAGATCGCTGCCGTTAGGATGGAAACAAAAGCTTGCATTTTCAGTTGCGATATTTCATGAACCCGGAATTGTTTTTTTAGATGAACCGACCGGCGGGGTAGATCCGGTAACAAGAAGAGAATTCTGGAACATGATCTACGAAGCGGCTGATAAGGGCACAACCATATTTGTAACGACGCATTATATGGACGAAGCGGAATATTGTAATCGGGTAAGTATTATGGTTGATGGAAGAATTGAAGCGTTGGATACGCCAGCTAAATTAAAACAAACATATAGTGCTTCAACGATGGATGAAGTTTTTTTAATGCTGGCAAGAAAAGCGACAAGAGTTGAAATGTGAAAATGAAAAATTGAAGATTTTTAATATGAAGGAGAACATTACTGCAACAAAGGCTGTGAATTTTGCTATCAAGATTATTGAATTGTACAAAACCTTGGTTGAAGAAAAAAGGGAGTATGTAATGTCAAAACAGCTGCTTCGCAGTGGCACTTCAATCGGGGCTTTAATTAGGGAAGCAGAACATGCGGAATCAAAACCTGATTTCCTACATAAAATGAACATAGCATTAAAGGAAGCAAACGAAACTTGTTATTGGCTTTTTCTTTTATACAAAGGAGATTATATAACGGAATCGATATTTAATCAATACAATAATGACTCTCTTGAATTGGTTAAGTTATTGGCAAGTATTGTTAAAACAACCAAAGCAAATTTGAATAAATGAAACTCAACTCTCCATTTTCAATTTTCAACTTTCAATTTTTTGCGTTTGTAAAAAAAGAATTCTTCCACATTTGGCGGGACAAGCGAACAATGTTCATCCTCCTTGGAATGCCTGTTGTCCAAATCATAATATTCGGATTCGCTTTAACCAATGAAGTAAAGAATGCAAACATTGCAATACTTGATAATTCAAAAGATGCAGCCACTGCTTCGTTAACCGCACAATTAGATGCAAGCCGCTATTTTGCGCTGGAGAAAAATATTGTTACTTATAAACAAATAGAAGAAGAATTTAGGAAAGGGAAAATAAAACTCGCTATCGTTTTCCCGCAACATTTTGGGGAAGACCTGCAACATTTCAATAAAGCGCAGGTGCAAGTGATCGCTGATGCCGCCGACCCAAACACAGCAACCCAGCTTACCAATTACGCAACGGCAATTATAATTGATTATCAGAATCGCATTACAAACGAGAGAAAGCTGCCTTATACTATCAATACAGAAATGCGGATGCTTTACAATCCGCAGTTAAAAGGCGCATTCAATTTTGTTCCAGGAGTAATGGCGATGGTCTTGTTACTAGTGTGTACGATGATGACAGCGATTACCATTGTAAAAGAAAAAGAAATGGGCACAATGGAAGTAATGCTTGTTTCACCCATGCGGCCACAATTGGTTGTGCTTGCAAAAGCAGTTCCTTATTTATTGTTATCAACTATCAATATCACTTCAATATTGTTATTAAGTGTGTTTGCACTTGAAGTTCCCATCAATGGAAGTATTGCATTGCTTGGTTTTGAAAGTGTTCTATTTACTCTCGTGTCATTATCACTCGGTTTATTAATTTCTTCCGGCGCTGCATCTCAGCAAACTGCTATGTTCATTTCATTAGTAGCACTATTTCTTCCAACAATCATGCTTAGTGGATTTATGTTCCCTGTTGAAAATATGCCGTTGCCGTTGCGTATCATTTCGAATATAGTTCCCGCAAAATGGTTTTACATCATAGTAAAATCGGTTATGATAAAAGGTCTCGGTATAGCCGGTGTTTGGAAAGAAACATTGATACTCGCCGGAATGATCACATTCTTTTTAACAATGGCTATTAAAAAATTTAAAATAAGGTTAGCATGATGAAAGAGTTTTTTATTTATGATACAAACTTTTGTTCCCTGATTGAGCGTCCCTTGCGACGCACAGCCTGCCCTGAGAGTATTCGAAGGGTTCAAGGTACAGTTCGCTATTCACCATTCACCATTGACCATTCACGATTATGAGAACATTAAAATTCATATTACGCAAAGAGTTTCGTCAAATAGTCCGTGATCCCGGAATACTTCGGGTAATTCTTATTATGCCGGTAATTCAGTTATTGATCTTACCATGGGCGGCAGATTTTGAAATTAAAAACATCAAGCTCGCAGTCGTTGATCATGACCATTCTGAGTATTCACGTCAATTAAGAAATAAGATCACTTCATCCGGATATTTTATTCTTACCGATTATTCATCCTCTTATGAACACTCTTTAGAGCAAATTGAAAAAGATAACGCTGACCTGGTTTTGCAAATACCCGATCATTTTGAAAAGGACCTGGTAAAAGAAGACGAAGCAAAACTATATATGGCAATAAACGCCATCAACGGTACAAAAGCTAACCTGGGAGGAGCCTATTTGCGAACAATTATCCAGGATTATAATAAAGAGGTAAGGACTGAATGGATCCAATTCCCAAAATTTAGTCCTGAAACACAAATAGAGGTTACATCGTCCAATTGGTTCAATCCATTGATGAATTATAAATACTTCATGGTTCCCGGTATACTTGTTATTTTATTAACCATGGTAGGTTCTAATCTCGCTGCTATTAATATTGTAAAAGAAAAGGAGATCGGTACAATCGAGCAGATCAATGTGACCCCCATAAAGAAGTTTCATTTTATACTTGGAAAACTTTTGCCTTTCTGGATACTGGGTTTGGTCGTACTCACGATCGGATTAACGATTGCAAGGCTGGCATATGGGATCATTCCGGCAGGAAGTTTTCTGACTATTTATGTTTTTGCCGCTGTTTATCTTTTAGCAGTTTTAGGATTGGGTTTACTTATATCTACCTATTCTGTCAATCAGCAGCAAGCTATGTTACTCTCATTTTTCTTGATGATGATCTTTATACTGCTTGGAGGGCTCTACACGTCTATTGACAGCATGCCCGAATGGGCCAAATGGATAACAAGGTTCAATCCCGTGTCTTATTTTATAGAAGTGATGCGAATGGTGGTATTAAAAGGCAGCAGCCTGGCTGATATTAAGTATCATCTGCTGAAAATGGGTGGATTTGCTTTAGTGTTCAATGGCTGGGCAATTATCAGTTATCACAAAAGAAGTTGAGAAAAATCCTTTTATGGGTTTGTAAACTTTTTTATATTCGGATAATTAAAACTTGCTATATGGTAAAACTTGGTCAACTACAATCCGGCGATATTGTAATGGTAAATGATGAAGGCCTGATGCGGGAAGGAACGGTGGTCCATAAAAATGCTGAAGAGCATATGGCTCTTATAGATAACGGGATACAAGAATTCTGGTATGCTCCGGAAGACATTTTCCCAATAGCACTTGACGAGGCTCAATTATTAAAATTCGGGTTTGAGAAGGAGCCTTTGGATGGTTCCGCTATGAAATATAAGAAAGGTGTTTTCAGGTTGGTGACCCCTGTTGCCGGCGATTTTTCCAAGGTGGACATGTGGTACCGGGAAGATAACCGCCATTTTCATATACCTATTGCGGTTCACGAGCTTCAGAATCTCCATTCCCAGATGACCAAGGTCCCTTTAGAACGGCCATGAGAGCCTGATTTCAAGGTATTTTGGATCAATAAAATATGCTTTAAAAAGAGCCGGGAAAAAAAAACCTGGTTTTTTTATTTTTAAGATTGATACTCTTATCTTTGCGCTCCCAAAAAAACTATGTCAAAACAATCCCTGATCAAGCAAGACGGTACCATTATAGAGGCGCTTTCAAATGCTATGTTCAAGGTGAAGTTGGAAAATGGACATGAGATACTGGCAACGATCTCTGGTAAGATGAGAATGAATTATATCCGCATTTTACCGGGTGATAAAGTGGGAGTGGAAATGAGTCCGTATGATTTGACAAGGGGAAGAATAATATTTAGGTATAAATAACCCTTCGCTTTGCTCAGGGTGACAATGAAAAAATATAATTATGAAAGTAAGAGCATCCATTAAGAAACGTAGTGCAGATTGCAAGATCGTTCGTCGCAAAGGCAAGCTGTATGTTATTAACAAAAAGAATCCTCGTTTCAAACAAAGACAAGGATAATTTTTAATTTAAAATCTAAAATTTAAAATAGAATATGGCTCGTATTGCCGGTGTTGACTTACCAAAAAATAAAAGAGGAGAAATAGGACTTACCTATATATATGGTATTGGTCTCTCTACTGCAAAATTTATTCTGGATAAGAATAATATCGATCGTAACAAGAAAGTGAATGATTGGAATGATGAAGAATTGAATGCTATTCGTCATACGATTACTGAAGAGTTGAAAGTGGAAGGTGCTCTTCGCAGTGAAGTGCAGATGAGCATTAAGCGTTTGCTTGATATCGCTTGCTACCGTGGTTTACGTCATCGTAAAGGTTTACCGGTTCGTGGTCAGCGTACAAGAACAAATAGCCGGACAAGAAAAGGTAAGCGTAAAACAGTTGCCGGTAAAAAGAAAGCACCGAAGAAATAAGCTATCAGCTAATAGCTCATGGCTATTAGCTTTTAATAGGACTTACATAAAATTGAATCAATACCAGATCGCTTCGTAAGTCAGTAGTAGGATTGATTCAGGTCTCAGAAATGGGATCGATTTTAAAAACAAAAGATTACCTCAGAACAAAAATTATGTCAAAAGCAAAAGAAACGCAGCAGCCACTAAGTGCAAAAGCTGCCGCAAAAAAGAGAATAGTAAAAGTAGAGGCATACGGAGATGCACACATTACTGCAAGTTTCAACAACATCATCATCAGTTTAACCAACAAGAACGGCCAGGTAATTTCCTGGAGCAGTGCCGGCAAAATGGGATTCAAAGGTTCTAAAAAGAACACTCCCTATGCTGCACAATTAGCGGCCGGTGATGCTGCAAAAACTGCATTCGACGCTGGTTTGAAAAGAGTGGATGTATATGTAAAAGGACCAGGTGCAGGACGTGAAAGCTCTATCCGTGCTATTTCACAAAGTGGTATTGAAGTAGTGATGATCAAAGACGTGACGCCGCTTCCACATAATGGTTGCCGTCCGCCTAAGAAAAGAAGAGTATAAGAAGTGCAGATATGCACAATAGCTATACAGAAGGAACTTTGATCATGATTGCAGTCATTGTTGCTTTTTTGATCATTAGGTTCAGAAGAAATAGAAAGTCATAATTGCTTTGAAAGGATCAAAGCAGTTCATTATAAAAAAGGGTGCCCGATTAATTTTTTACGATTTTTTACCGATCGTAGCACCGTTCCAAAAAAAATCGAAATGAATAAAAACTATGGCACGTTACACTGGTCCAAAGACCAAGATTTCCCGCATTTTTGGTGAGCCCATTTTGGGCAATGGTAAATGGCTGAATAAAAACAGCAACCCTCCGGGTCAGCATGGGGCACAACGTAAGCGTAAAAGCTTAGGTGAATATGCCCTTCAGCTTCGCGAAAAACAAAAAGCCAAATACACTTATGGTGTATTAGAGAAACAATTCCGCAAAACATTTGAAGAAGCAGCACGCCGCAAAGGTGTAACAGGTGAAAACCTGATCAAGTTGCTGGAAGCAAGATTGGATAATACTATTTATCGTATGGGTATTGCTCCTTCACGTCCTGCAGCAAGACAATTAGTAAGCCACAAACATATTACTGTAAATGGTGATGTAGTGAATGTTCCTTCTTTCCAGTTAAAGAATGGCGATGTTATCAGCATTAAAGAAAGCAGCAAGACCAGGACTTCAGTTACAGGCCCGATCAAAGGAAAGAATCCTAAGTTCAGCTGGCTTGACTGGAATGAGACTCAGATGCAAGGCACATTTATTACTTATCCTGAGAGAGAAAGCGTTCCTGAGAATATTAAGGAGCAGTTGATCGTCGAGTTGTATAGCAAGTAATAGTGAGTGGCGAGTTGTGAATGGTGAGTAGAGAACAGGAAGTATCCCGATAGTTATCGGGACGACGCAACAGAAGATAAATAGTAGTAATAGAGTTGGGCAAACAAAAATTATAACTTTTCTAAAATCTAAAATTAAAATATGGCTATTTTAAATTTCCAGAAGCCTGATAAGATCATCTTACAAAAGGCTACCGACTTTGAAGCTCAATTTGAGTTTCGTCCTTTGGAACCGGGATTTGGCGTTACGATTGGTAATGCTCTTCGCCGTGTATTATTAAGTTCATTGGAAGGGTATGCGATCGTGGGTGTGAAAATTGATGGGGTTGATCATGAGTTCGCAACTATTAAAGGTATTGCTGAAGATGTGGTGGAAATTTTATTGAACCTGAAGCAGGTTCGCTTTAAGAAAGTTGTTGATCATGAAGTGAGCAATGAGAGGATCATGCTGTCAATAAAGAATCGTTCTGAATTTATTGCTGCAATGATCGGTGAAGGAACACAAAGTTTCCAGATCATGAATCCTGAATTGCTGATCTGTACATTGGATTCATCAGCTAAATTGGATATTGAATTGACGGTGGGTAAAGGCCGCGGTTATGTACCTGCAGAAGATAACAAACCAAAAGATGCGATCCTGGGTTATATTCCTATCGATTCTATTTACACGCCGATAAAGAATGTAAAATACACAATTGAAAATACACGTGTTGAGCAACGTACTGATTATGAGAAATTGATCATGGAAGTTGCTACGGATGGCACGATCCATCCTGAAGAAGCAGTGAAACAAGCTTCACGTATTTTGATCCAGCACCTGATGATCATTACGGATGAGAACATCACCTTTGATAATAAAGAAGAGAAGAAAGAAGACCTGGTGGATGAGCAAACACTGCAACTCCGCAAGATCCTGAAGACTCCTCTTGAAGATCTTGATCTTTCTGTTCGTGCTTTCAACTGTTTGAAAGCTGCAAAAATTAATTCACTGAGTGAATTAGTTCAATACGAACAAGAAGATCTGATGAAGTTCCGCAACTTCGGACAAAAATCTCTAGCTGAAATTGAGCAGGTGTTGAATGAAAGAGGTTTGCAATTCGGAATGGATTTAGGAAAGTTGGGATTGGATAAAGATGATTTTTAAAGTCAAAAATCAAAAGTAAAAACTCAAAACTGAGATCACTGA
>DASYQG010000584.1:0-1892 GCA_036005825.1 Chitinophagaceae bacterium
TTCTCTCCATTTTTTAATTGCTTTTTCAAAACGATCCTGGTTAAAGGGTTTTAATAAATAATCAATGGCATGTGCTTCGAATGCTTTGATGGCGTATTCATCAAATGCAGTTGCAAAAATTACGGCAGGAGGGTTTTCAATAAGCTCTAACATTTCGAATCCGTTGATCTTTGGCATTTGAATGTCAAGAATGATCAGGTCAGGTTTATATTGCTGAATTGCTTTAATACCTTCAAACCCATTACTGCATACTTGTGATACAACAAGATCAGGAAAATGCTGTATATATTCTATCACGATGCTTCTTGCCAGCGGTTCATCATCGATTATGATCACTTTGCTGCTCATGCCTGTGGAATTTTAATTGTTGTTGTAAAGTTATTTTCTTTTACTTCAGTACTTACAAGGTCGTTTCTTGCAAACAATAAAAATAATCTTCTATGCACCGATTGCAATCCAAAACCTGTGCCTTTTGGTGCCGAAGTTTCAGGATCAAAAGGATTTGTAACAGAAATTACTAAATTGTTTTCTTCTTTTGTTGCATTTAAACCGATCTCAATATCATCAACTGTATCATACAATCCGAATTTAATTGCATTTTCCATAATAGGCTGTAAAAGCAATGCGGGTAGCTTTAAATCGTCAAGACTTGTATCACATTCGATCTTTGTTGAAAGCCGGTGACCAAATCTTACTTTTTCAATATCAAGATAAAGCTCCAGGTATTGTAATTCTTCTTTTAACGTTACCCATTGGTGTTCTTCTTTTTTTATAGTTCCTCTTAAAAAATCAGAAAGTTGCTGTACCATTTTCCTTGCTTCTTCCGGTCTTGAGCCAATCAATGCATTGATGCTATTTAAACTATTGAACAAAAAATGAGGTTGCAGTTGTTGACGCAACTTGAAAAGTTCAGCATCTTTTGATAATTTTTCCGCATCCTGTTTTCTTTCTTCCTGTTCGGTTTGTTCCTGCCAATTGTACCAGATCACACTGATGAGAATGATGCACCCGAGCAAAAGAAAATCAAGGCTGCTGCGAACCCATAAAGAACGATCGAAAAAATTTATGTATTCATCATCACCCGCATAAATGCTTTTCAGAATAACTTTTGTAATTAGTATAACAATAACGGTGATCAGAATACACCAGGTGACAAGATGAAAATATTTTTCTTTTTGCGGTAAATAATAGTGAAGCATCATGATCACCAGTAAAGAGGCAAGTACCAGCAAGGCATCATTTATTGCACCATCAATTAGGGCAGTTGACCAACTTAATCCAAACCAGCGCAGCAACAATACGTGATCAATAAATATTATTAACCAGCAACTGCTGAAGATGATCCTGAACCTTGTTACAGATAGTGGTGAAGTTGCCATGATTTTTTATACCAACTGCAAAAGCTGATGTGTGTCTGAATAAAGAATGCCCTTTGCTTTCTTATTTATGATATCAGTGTAAACATCGCCATCATCTTTTTCTTCAATTCTGGAATAAAGTTCTGCGCCATCGATCATTTCACCAATTTTATAAAGCTCACTTACATTGATGAATTGCCATTGCACCAATTCCTGTTTTAAATTATAAAATGTTTCTTCTTCTTTTTTTCCTGTATGCTGCGCTTTATAAAACGCATCTTCTTTAGTGGTTGCATGAATTAGCCGGAGTTGTTCATCAAATTGTGCAGCATGATCGCCATTTCCGCAAATAATACGATAAACAATTTTAGCAAGATACCAGTTCATAACAGTAAGGTTTATGCCTGCCTGTCGGCAGACAGGGTTAATGGTTAAAAACTTTTTATATCAATACCACCAAAGATCACTGTGCCTCTTATTAATAAGGTTTTGTCGGTAGTCTCATTAATTGTCTGCATTCTTCTTTTATCTTCT
>DASYQG010000585.1:0-5945 GCA_036005825.1 Chitinophagaceae bacterium
ACAATATTAATCAATAAATGTGGCTTTACCTACTATATATTGATTCAGCAATTGTACTAGTTGTTCTGATTCACTTTCAAATCTGAATTGAGCAATTTTAATTGGAGAATGATCATAGGTTTTGACAACAAGAACATTTCCTCTTGAAACAAATCTACCAGCAGCTCGTTTATAGTTCTTGAACTCTATTATTTCTTGGAATGAAATAGTTATTGGCTTCCTAAAAATTTTTCTGAGAAAGTTTATGACCCGAAATCGGTTTGATATGAAGATTTCTTTATTTAGAAAGTCAATTTTAATAATGTCGAGTACAAATATTTTTTCATAACAGTAATAAATATACATTACAATATAGATAAAAATAAAAAGGATGGTAGATACAGAACGAGGCATGACAAACATTGGAATCCAAATAAGAGCTATTGGAATTACGAAATAAACTTCCTCGAGTTCGCTTAAAATACCTCTCAGCTCAATTGAATTGTATCCAAAATAAATGCGAGGATAGCTGAGATCAATATTTCCGTATTGTTTTTCAATTTCTGCAGCAATATCTTTAGACATAAAGCTATTTTAAAATTCTTCCTAATTTAAGATAAATTGGAAACACTACCTTTTTCACTTCATCTTCCGGCCAAAGTTTTTTTATTTCTTCTTCAATATTTGACACAGGAGAGTAGCCTTTTTCTTTAATAAATTTTTGAATGGCGCTCCAACTGCTGATATAGCCAAGCAGGTCTTCTCTTCTCCATTCAAGGATCGTTTGAAATTCCTTTACAGGCAATGGGTCATAGTCAAACTCAACAGTGGAATATTTTTCTTCTACATACTTTCTTTCATAATCCCAGTATGGTTTTGTTACGTTTTCATAAAAGTCATGAACAGCATCAGTTATTCTTTCATCACCGGTTCTATGATTATAATACATCCATACTGCGATGATAGCTCCGGGCTTGCAAACCCTTGTAACTTCTTTTTTAAATTCATTCCATTTTATCCAATGATAAGCTTGTGCTACGGTAACGAGATCGAAAGTGTTTTCTTCAAATGGGGTTGATTCGGCGGGGCAAACTTGGTATTCAATATTCTTTCTAGCTGTTGCTTTATCAATTTGTGCAGCGCTGATATCTGTTGCAATAACTTTTTTAAAATGATCAGCCAAAATAACTGCCGCTTGTCCATTGCCGGTTGCGCAGTCCCATACAGTATTTTTTTCTTTTACAAAAGATAAAATATAATCGTAAAGTTCTTTTGGGTAAGTTGGTCTGTACCGGGCATAAAGATCAGACTGTTTGCTAAACAGATCTTTTGCCATTGCTTTATAATTTTTTCAATTTAGCAATAGTTGCTTTTGGATCTTGCGAGCTGAATACTGTATTACCTGCAACGAGTACATCGGCTCCTGCAGCAACGATCGTTCCTGCATTATCCAAAGTAACGCCGCCATCTACTTCTATTAATACACTTAAGCCTTTTTCATCTATCATCTTGCGGAGCGTCTTTATTTTTTTCAATGTATGATGAATAAATTTTTGCCCACCAAAACCAGGGTTCACACTCATCATACAAACAAGATCGATATCAGCAAGAACATCTTGTAAACTTTCAACCGGCGTATGTGGGTTAATGGCAACACCGGCTTTCATGCCCAACCCTTTTATCTGCTGAATATTTCTGTGCAAATGAGGACAGGATTCAATATGTACTGAAAGAACATCGGCTCCTGCATTTTTAAATTGCTCCGCATATTTTCCCGGTTCTTCGATCATTAAATGAACATCACAAATCTTTGTAGTCGCTTTTCTGAAAAATGAAACCAGCATTGGTCCGAAACTAATATTGGGAACAAAACGGCCATCCATTATATCCAAATGAAACCAATCGGCCTGGCTTTCATTCAGCATTTTACAATCGGCATCAAGATTCAGGAAATTTGCGGAGAGAAGGGAGGGAGCAATAATGGGCATCTTTACTATTTGCGCTGCAAGATACAACGCATGAAATTATTAAGTAATAAATATTGATTATTTAATTCTATCCGCTGCTTCTTTTGCTTCGGTCAGCGTTTTATCAAATGCATAGGCCCGCTGGTAACTGACCCTTGCATCTTCTTTTTGACCCAACGCTTCCTGGCATTTTCCTTTCCAAAAGTGGGCATCTGCAAAACTGTTGGAAACTTTTATTGCCATGTCGTACACCTCCATTGCCTCTTTGAATTTTGATTGCTTATAAAGAATTCTTCCTTTTTCCATATAAGCATCCAAAAAAGTATAATCCTTTTTTATACACGAATTAAATAGCTCAAGTGCTTTAGCATAGTTATCAATATTATAATAGTAGACACCTTTAAGATAATCAGGGTTGGGGTCTCTTTTGCCTTCATCATTTTTATTCATTGAATCGCAAAAGGAGATCGTTCTTGGGTTTTTTGTTTCGGCATAAAGATTTGCCAGTTGTAAACCAGCTTCAGTTAATTCGCCGGGAATAACAAAAAACTCGAGGGTTTTAATTGCATTGGCAGTGTCACCTGCAAGGGTCAATAATTCTGATCTTTTAAATAAATAATCAAAATAAATTTTCATTTGTGTGGAATCACCCATCGTAATATTCATTGAATCCAGCACATTGACAGCTTCTTTGTATCTGCCTGCTTCTTGTAATGTGAGAACAAGATTGTATTTAAGTAAGGTGTCAGTAGGATGAATTTTTAATGAATCCCGATAGGACTTGAGCAACCGTTGCAAACTATCTTGCGTCTGTTGTTCATTAGTGATATGGGTACCATTATTATTGCAGGCAAATAATATTGTTAAGAGAACTAAAAAGGCAAAAAGATTTTTCATAAAACATTTGGGTGATATGACAAAAGTCTGACATTTGCCGGGGTTTCCGAAAATAGTTTTGCTAAAATTTTTTTAACTGATGCATTATTTGAAATTCCAGACCGCTGGATTTTTTATTGGACTGGTTTTTTTATTTTGTCTTGCTTTCACAAGTAAAAAAACGAATATTGATCAACTTACTGCCGGCAACTCAATACATAAGATAGATACACTGCAATATCCAAGTGAAACACATTTGCAAAATGTTCAGCAGCTCACCTTTGGTGGAGATAATGCAGAAGCCTATTTCAGTTTTGATAACAAATGGATAATTTTTCAGCGGACACAACCCAAAGATGGCTTAATGTGCGACCAGATCTTTATTGGTAAAGTTCCAAAGCAGGGCGAAGCATTTACATATAAAATGGTAAGTACAGGCAAAGGAAGAACAACCTGCGGGGCATTTTTAAAAGATGGGAAACATATTATTTATGCTTCTACTCATTTAGGAGCTGATACATGTCCTCCTGTTCCTGACAGAAAAAAATATGGCAACAAATATATATGGCCTCTTTATGATAGCTATGATATTTTCATGGCCGACCTTGATGGGAAAATTGTTAAGCAATTAACGCATAGTAAAGGATATGATGCAGAGGCAACTATTTCTCCCGATGGAAAGAAGATGTTGTACACAAGCGATAAAGATGGTGATATTGATCTTTATATGATGGACCTGCAAACCGGTAAAGAAAAAAGGATCACGAATACACTTGGCTATGATGGAGGATCATGGTTTAGCCCCGATGGGAAAAAAATAATCTGGAGAGCAAGCCGCCCCAAAACAGAAGAGGAAATTAAAGAATACAAAGATCTGCTTGCAGAAAATTTAGTGGCACCAACAAGTATGGAAGTATATGTTGCTAATGTTGATGGTACTCATGTAAAACAGGTAACAAAATTCGGACAAGCCAATTGGGCACCTTATTACATGCCTGATAGTAAGCACATCATCTTTGCAAGCAATCATGAATATAAAAGAGGATTTCCTTTCAACTTATATACTATCAATGAAGATGGAACCGATCTGAAAAAGATCAGCCATGATAATGGTTTTGATGCATTCCCGATGTTCAGTTCTGATGGTAAGAAATTAATTTTCTGCAGTAATAGAAACAATGGCGGTACAAGAGATACGAATGTTTTTATCGCTGATTGGACAGAATAGAATGATTTGAGGTTAGCTGGAAACATTTAACTTCGAACCTCAAACCCAAAACTCCAACTATATGTATAAAGGACTGCTTGACCTCCATAGTGTTCTTCGCTGGGCAATATTGATATTATTACTGATCGCACTTTTGCAGGCTTTTGGTAAAAAAGCCGGGATCAGGAAATCAAGTCTATGGTTACTGATATGTGCTCATATCACATTGCTTATTGGCTTATATCAGTGGTTCGCCGGTAATCTTGGACTTAAACTTATTCAGAATGCCGGATTCGGTGTAGTAATGAAAGATTCTGCATCCCGGTTTTGGGCAGTTGAGCATATTACAGGAATGCTGATCGCAATTATTTTAATAACGATCGCAAGAGGTAAGGCAAAAGTTTTGAATTACAATGCAGCTGCCTGGTTATACTTAATTGCACTTATATTAATATTAGCAACAGTTCCGTGGCCATTTAGAGAAGGAATTGGAAGACCATGGCTTCCCGGAATGAATTAATCTCAGGCAATTTCTTTTAAAGCACTACAGAAAGTTTTCATTTCGTCGATCGTTCCCATGCTTACCCGGCACCATTTGCCGCCAAAGTGGTCACGATATTGAACAAAAATATTTTTGGCCTGCATCTTTTGAGAAAAGTCAGCACCGATCTTCCCGATATCAAACAAAATAAAATTTGTATGAGATGGAATGTATTCTAATGAAAGCTTCTCAAATGTTTTATAGCAAATATCTCTTGCCTGTGCTATTTTTTCTTTGCAATCTTTCACAAATGCCTGGTCCTTTAATGCGGCAGATGCAGCAGCGACGGTAACGGCACTGATATTCGCATTGGGCCATGGTTGAAATGCTGAGATTTTTTTAATTGTATCAGGATGCGCTATGATATAACCAATTCGTGCACCGGCCAACCCATATATTTTTGAAAAAGTTTTTGCAACAACGATATTCGGATTCTTTATCGCAAGATCTTTTAATGAAGTAAGATCAGCAAACTCAGTATAAGCTTCATCAACTAATACCATGCATTTTTTACTGCAATCATTTACGAAATTTCTAAGCAGATGATCTTCGACATAAGTGCCAACTGGATTGTTTGGATTGCATACATACATCATTCTTGTATCACCATCCATAGCTGACATCATTGCTGAGAGATCAAGCGTTTTATCATTGGCAACTGGAATTCGTTTAAATCCTAACCCGAATGATTCCGCCTGTCCGTTCCAAACACGATATGACGGTTCTGCAGTAATGATCTTTCCTTTTGTTGAAGAAACGAGTAAGGAAACCAGTCCAAGAAATTCTGATGAACCAGCACCGAATAAAACATTTTCCGTTCCAGCTTCCCAAAATTCTGCTACTTGTTTTTTTAAGGCTGATACCTGGTCATCGGGATAGCGATTAGAACTTCCTGCTGCTTCAGTCATTGCTTTTCTCGCAGCAGTTGAAGGCCCGTATGCATTTTCGTTCCCGTTAAGTAAAATGATCCCTGCTGCCCTATATCTTTCTTTTTCCGTTGCAAAAATTGAAGGGGCTAAACTTACACCTGCCAATGCCGCAGTTGTATTTTTTAACCATTGGCGGCGGGAAGAATTATCGGGCATAATAAATTATTTAAGAAAAGCTATACTAAAAATTAAAGGGAAGCCATATTATTTTTTGGATCACCGATCACCTGGATAAATTGTTTCATTTCGTCCAATGTTCCTACGCTTACTCTTGCCCACTGCCCGTCACTATATTTATTTGAACGCATAATTATTTTATGCTTATTGAGCATGTCAGCCGAATAATCACCCGGATAATTTTTTACCGGGTAAAAAATAAAGTTGGTGTACGAAGGAATAAACTGAATTCCCATTTTTTTCATTTCATCCATTGTATATTTTCGGGC
>DASYQG010000586.1:0-3158 GCA_036005825.1 Chitinophagaceae bacterium
AAAGGTATAACAGGCAAGCGAGATACTTCTTATTCTTTGTACAGCGCTTATGCCGGCACTATAAAATCAAATCCCGAAGCAAAAATTGTAAATGAGATCCATTCACCTTCGGTAGTAGAAGAAAGGAACATCACATATTGCACAATTAGCAGTCGCAAATTGGTAATGGATGCATTTTATCCTAAACAACAAAACAGTACTAAAAGGATCGCAATAATAATTGTACATGGAGGTGGGTGGAGAACAGGTAATAGAACATTACATTATCCCTTAGCTCAACGTCTTGCTAACCTCAGCTATGTTTGTTTTACTCCGGAGTATCGCCTTTCAACTGAAGCTTTATATCCCGCAGGTGTATATGATGTAAAATCTTCCATAAGATGGGTTAGAAAAAATGCAGCAAAATATAATATCGATCCAAATAAGATTGTTGTAGCCGGGCATTCGGCTGGTGGCGAATTGGCTGCAATGATGGGAGCAACAAATGACATTGCTTCATTTGAAGGCGACGGTTGTAATAAAAATATTTCAAGCAAAGTCAATGCAGTGATCGATATGGACGGATTGCTTGCTTTTATTCATGCTGAATCCGGCGAAGGAGATGATAGTAAAAGAACATCCGCGGCTACCAATTGGTTTGGTTATTCAAAAACCGAAAACCCGGAATTGTGGAAGCAAGGTTCACCGCTAATACATATCGGTTCGCATACTCCGCCGACTTTATTCATAAATAGTAATGTGGCAAGAATGCATGCAGGAAGAGATGATTATATTAAGATTTTGAATGAGTATAACACTTACACGGAAATAAAATATTTTGATGCGCCACATTCGTTTGTTTTATTTGAGCCATGGTTTACTCCAATGGTTCAGTCCGTTGATGCTTTTCTAAAAAAAGTTTTTGACAAAAAGAATATCAACTCAACGGGAATTACAGTGGCGCAGGATGGGAGTGGAAATTATAAAACAGTTCAGGAGGCATTGAATGCAGTTCCTGCAAATAATAAAATTAGGTTTCTTATTTATATCCGGAATGGAGTTTATTATGAAAAACTTTTTCTTGATTCCACAAAAAACTTTGTGACGTTGATTGGTGAAGATAAATTCAAAACGATACTAACTTACAACGATCATACCGGTAAAGTTGCGTCAAATGGAGACAGCATCAATACAAGAACGTCATGGAGTTTTAAAATTCTTGCTGATAATTTTGAAGCAAAGGATATAACATTTCAAAATGATGCAGGGATTACAGCGGGACAAGCTGTGTCGGTTGAATCAAATGGTGATAAAGCAGCTTTTAAAAATTGTCGATTCATCGGCAACCAGGATGTTTTATTTACAAATAGTGAAAAGAGCCGGCAGTATTATGAGAATTGCTATATAGAAGGTACAACGGATTTTATTTTTGGGTCATCTACTGTTTGGTTTGAAAAATGCCAAATACATAGTAAGAAGAATTCTCATGTCACTGCTGCATCCACGCCAAAAGAAAATGAGTTTGGTTATATTTTTAATGAATGTGTTTTAACAGGGGATACCTCTTTACACAATGTTTCCTTAGGTCGGCCATGGCGACCCTTCGCACAGGTGTTGTATATTCATTGTTATATTGGAGAGCATATAAAGCCTGAAGGTTGGAGCAACTGGAATAATACTGATAATTATAAAACTACACGGTATGCTGAATATAAAAATTATGGACCTTCGGCAGACCCGGCACAAAGAGTAGGATGGTCAAAACAATTGACAGATGAAGAAGTGAAAAAATATAGTATTACAAATATTTTAAACGGATGGGATCCAAAAACAGAAAAATTCTGAAAAACATTTTTTCAATATTGTTAGTCTGCATAGTTGCTTCTTTTCAAACAGGAGCACAAACTGCCAATCCGCAGCAATACAAATATGTATTTACAGTAGCCAAAGATGGGACTGGTGATTATTACAATATCCAGGATGCGATCGATGCAATGAGAGTTTATCCTTTAGCACCAATTACGTTGTACATTAAGAATGGGATCTATAATGAAAAGATAGAATTGCCGGCCAACAATACAGATGTAACATTTATTGGTGAGAACGTTGACAGCACGATCATTACATTCAATGATTATTCTGGAAAGGGCAAGCATACAACATTTACATCTTATACTGCAAAGATATCCGGCAATCGCTTCAGGGCAGAGAATATAACATTTGCAAATAGCGCCGGGCCAGTCGGCCAGGCATTGGCATTGTATGTTGATGCGGACAAAGCTGTATTTAAAAACTGTAAGTTTCTGGGAAACCAAGATACAATTTTTACAAGTGGAGAACAATCAAGGCAGCTTTTTACTGATTGTTATATAGAAGGAACAACTGATTTTATATTTGGCCCGGCTACTGCTGTATTTCAAAATTGCACAATACGGGCCAAAGCAAATTCATTCATCACTGCTGCAAGTACAACTCCTGGAAAAGCCTTTGGCTATGTCTTTATGAATTGTAAAATAATTGCCGATTCTTCTGTTGACAAACTTTATTTGGGAAGACCATGGCGTGCAAACGCAAAAACAGTTTTTATCCATTGTGGTTTGCCGAAAGCAATTGTACAGGAAGGTTGGAACAATTGGGGCAATCCTGAAAATGAGAAGACAGTTTACTATGCAGAATATAGAAGCACTGGTGAAGGTGCTGCACCCGATAAAAGAGTAAAATGGTCAAAGCAATTAAATGATAAGCAAGTCCAAAGCTATTCGGCAGGAACTATTTTTTCTTTTTCAGTAAAAGAAGAAGGAGTGAGTAGTGTATGGTTTTCAGATAAACAGGCAAAGCAGTTTGACTCTACTGTCTTTACAAAAAAATCAGAACCTGTAATTAGCCTATATAAAGGTGTTGTTCCTAATAATAAACAGGTTGTTGATAAGGAGAACTCCACAACAAGAGATAATGTTACTCGAATTGCAAAAGTGAGCAATCCGACACTCACTGTCTTTAAACCAGAAAAGCCAAATGGCAAATCAGTTATTATTTGTCCTGGTGGTAGCTATGCTATCCTCGCATTTGATAAAGAAGGAACAAGAGTCGCTGAGGAATTTAATAAATGGGGAGTTACTGCTTTTGTTTTAAAATATCGTTTGCCTGATGATTCAATTAATATTGACAGAAGCTTAGCG
>DASYQG010000587.1:0-3932 GCA_036005825.1 Chitinophagaceae bacterium
ACGTAATGGCATTTCGCTTATAATATGGCGGATTAATTATAACAAGATCAAAATTCTGCTTGGGAATATTTTTAAACATGTCTGATAAAATGATCTGTATCGCAACATCGTTCTGTAGACTATTTATATTGAGGTATTCTACAGCAACCGGTTTAATATCAGTTGCGGCAACTGTTGCTTTTCTTTTTGCAGCATAAAAGGAAATAAGACCACTGCCAGCGCCAAGTTCTAAAAATGTTTTATTATCTATTTCCAACCCTTTGATATAATTAATAAGCAGCCTGGTACTGAAAAAAAATCCCGGATGAAAAACCTCGGGAGGAATCCTGAGCCGAATATCTTTATACCGATAGCCCCTTGTTTTGGAAAGATATTTTGTAAGCAATGGTTTATAAAAGGTGTTGGCAAGCCTGCCTATTATTTTCTGCATAAACAAATTTAAAAATCATAATCTGTAAGTGGACTTTAGCTCTTTATTATTATTATTGTCATCTCAAGACATCGGTAAATGGACATCAGTGTAGTAATTCCAACGTGTAATCGTAAGACAAGGTTGCTTTCATTGCTTCAAAACCTGGATAATTCCACTTATCCTATAGAGGAAGTAATAATTGTTGATTCGGGAGAAGAAAAATTTTTATCAGAAGAATATTCAATATTCAAGAACTTAAAAGTTCAATATTTAAGTTCAGAAAGATCTGTTTGCATTCAAAGAAATATTGGGATACTGAAATCAAAGTCATCGTGGGTATTCATTTGCGATGACGATATTGAGGTTCCACCAGATTATTTACAAAAACTGACAGACCATATACTACAGCACCCTGAAACAGGAGCAATTTCCGGTTTGGTTTTGCAAAAAGAAAAAGACAAATGGGTAAGTCAGTATCCGGAAAGATCAGTATCAAATTTATTGTGGAAATATTTTTTTCAATTGGGTCTTTGGGGATCCATAGAATGTGCAAATAATAGTTTTTTGATGAGAAAAATTAAAGCTCATTATCAAAATAAAGGCAACCATCTTTCAAAAGCAGGGTGGCCTGTGCTTACAAATTTCTCTGGGGAATATTTTACCACTCCTGTTTACGGGCTTGGTGCTTCATTAATAAAAAAAGCATGGTTATTAAATTCTTCCTATGATGAGGTACTCGACAAACATGGTATTGGGGATCATTATGGCGTAGCAGCAGGATTTCCGGAACCAGGGATTCATATTCTAACTGGTGCATTTGTTTATCATCACCATGAAACAAAGAATCGTTTGCAAAATCCATTACAGTATTATCGTCGTGTATTAGCGCTCGATTATTTTACAGGACCTGGAAAAAATTTATACAGAATAAAAAAAAGATGGCTAATATGGTCTTTGTTTGGCAATCTTATTAACCTGTTTTTTTCATTGAACTCAATAATGATCAAAGCCGCTTTTAAATCATTTTGGATTGTGGTTTTTGGCAACAATCCATACCAACAAGCTGCCAAGAAGAATTTGAAAGTAGTTGAACCGCAATTATAAACCGTTGACAAATCAAGAAACAAAAAAGAACTTTAGTAACCCAATTCTTCGGGGTGTTTTTATTTTATATACAGTTGTTGCAGGGTTCACAATGTTTCATCATGAGTTGTGGGGAGATGAAATTCATAGCTGGAATATTGCTAAATGGAGCAGTAGTTTCTTTGATTTAATCATAAATACCCGTTATGAGGGCCATCCGCCAGTCTGGTACACTATTTTGTGGACGGCCTCAAAGTTCACTCATGATACATCCTACTTGCAACTCATTCATCTTTTAATTGCTTGTGCAGTCGTTTTTGTTCTTCTATTCTATTCTTCTTTCCCTCTTGTTGCAAAAATCTTAATTCCTTTTGGTTACTTCTTCTTATATGAATATGCAGCAATAAGCAGAAATTATGCTATTGGGGTTTTGATTGCCTTTTGCGTCTGTGTCATTATGCACAAAAATTTCAAAGGAAAATTAATCCTTTATTATTCCCTGCTTTTTTTATTATGCAATACTCATATATTATCATTACTGCTTGCCGGCAGCTTGCATTTATATTTTTTAATGTTGAATTTTGAACAAAAGAAAAAGGCAAGTTTATTAGCAATGCATGCTGTAATTGGAATGATCATTTCCCTGCCTGCCATTTATTTTATTTTCCCGCCGCCAGATAGCGGATTAAATATTGATTTTTGGGAAGACAGGTGGTCGATGGAACAGGTTAAAGCTTTTGGCCAGGCACCATTAAGAGCATTTATTCCAATTCCTGCGTGGTGGACCGACAATTGCTGGAATACGCATTTTTTAATGGAAGAGCAACATGGCAATAATTCATTAAGAGTTTTCAATCTGTTACTTTCAATTATATTACTGGTATCAGCGGCCTATTTCCTTAAACAAAATAAAAAAAGCCTGCTACTTTTTATTTGCAACTTGCTATTGAGTTTTATTATGGCCATCATGGTCTTTCCGCTAACAAGAGAAAGGTATGCAGGTTTTCTTTTTATTGGATTTATTGTTGCCTATTGGTTGTATTGTTCAGAAATGCAGCAAAGCAAACAAAAAAAATGGTTGATCACAACACTTCTTGTTCTTCAGCTGGTCGGTGGAGTGATAATGCTGGCAAAAGATATTCAACGACCATTCTCAAATGGATATAGAATAAATGAGTTATTAAAAAAAGTACCGCAAAACGAAAAGCTGGTAACAGACTATTGGGCGATAAATGCAGTTAATGCATTTACAGATAAGCCTCTTTATTGCATTGACCTGGGAAAGACGATACCTTTTATTTTATGGGGAAAAGACCTTAGCGAGATGCTTGCAAAAACAAATCGTTATACCAACGGCACATTAGAATATTTTCAACGGGAAGGGATAAATAAAGCCTATATGATCTCAACAGGATCGCAACAAGCTATTTTTGAAATAGACACCGATTTTCCAAAAATTTTCCATGTCACATTGATCGATAAGATAGAAGGAGCAATTAATAAAGGGGGGAATCTTTATTTATATGAAATAACTTCACCATAACCCGGATCCGAAGATGAATATTACGGCAAAACCATGGAAAAAGAAAAGACCGCCTAAAAGAATTCTTGCAATACGAATGCAGGCGATGGGTGATGTTGTGATCACACTCCCCTATTTGCAAGATCTTCGAAACACATTACCACGATCGGTGCAAATAGATCTTCTTACTCGTCATGAAACAGATCCAATTCCAAAAAACCTGGTGCTGTTCGATAAGGTTTTTTCAATTGCAGGGAAAAGAAGCTTGAAGAAACAGTTCTTTTTCACTTTACTTTTAATACCCCGACTTTTACTCAGGCGATACGATATCATTATAGATCTTCAGAATAATATTCTTAGTCGGTTTGTAAGAAAGGCCCTGGTGCTTTCAGCATGGTCAGAGTTTGACAGAACATCTCCAACACCTGCCGGGGAAAGAACAAAAAATACGATTGAGGCTATTGGTTTAGGTAAAAACAAAGCAGCCCGAAAATTTCATTTGAAGAATGATCTTAGTGCAAAAGAAACATTGATCAAACATGGATGGGATGGAAAAAAAGACCTGGCTATATTGAATCCTGCTGGTGTTTTTGAAACCCGCAATTGGCCAATTGAATACTATTCATCGTTTGCAAGACTTTGGCTGAATGAGTTTCCGCAAACTCAATTTCTGATCATTGGTTTACCATTTATTTTTTCAAAGGCAATTTATCTAAAAAAACAATTAGGAGAGAATATCATAGCGATCATAGGAGAAACCAATGTGGCCGAAGCATTTGCCATGATCCAATATTCTAAATTTATGTTGAGTGAAGATTCCGGGCTCATGCATATGTCATGGGTCTCTGGTATTCCAACATTTACCTTGTTAGGAGGAACAAGGCCAGATAGAGCACAACCATTAGGAGAACATTC
>DASYQG010000588.1:0-7926 GCA_036005825.1 Chitinophagaceae bacterium
CAAATTTCATATTTCGGCGGAAAAATTACTTTTTAAAGATACATCTTTCAGCGGAGTGGCAGCCTCATTTAACCTTCTTGCGATTGTAATAGCAATAGATAAAAAAAGAATCACATTCCTTGCAGCATTCATTAATTTATAGTGCTCTTTTTTTAGGTTAAGATGAATGCGCAATATTCGTCATCGTTATCGGGAACGTTTGCGTAAATAAACACCTAACTCATTGATTCAAATATGATAAATACTGATTAGCATTGACTTTGGATTCCAGACAGCACAGGATGGTTTCTCACGATTAGACAACATTGTCACCATTTTTCATTTCGAAAACAACAAAATCAGCCATATGAAGCATCTTCTGTTTTTTTTCTTTCTATTTCTTTCTCTTATCTCTTTTGCGCAGGACAGGCAGATCAAAGGGCGGGTAACTGACGACGCCGGAGTGCCGTTGCAGGGAGTAACTGTTATGCCCAAAGGATCAAAGGCTGGTGCACAAACAGATAAGGATGGAAATTTTTCGGTGAATGTTCCTGGTACAGGAAATGTTACGCTTAACTTTTCATATGTAGGTCATAAACCTTCGAGTTTAGTTACAGATGGTAAGTCAGCGGTAGTTGTTCAACTTGAAAAGGTTCAATCTACATTGAACGATGTAGTGGTTGTAGGATATACATCTGTGAAAAGAAAAGATCTTCTTGCATCAGTATCATCCATAAGCGCAAAAGACTTAAAAGACGTTCCGGTTAACTCAGCTGCAGAAATATTGAATGGAAGATTGGCCGGCGTTACAGCGACTACTGCAGAAGGTGCTCCGGATGCCGAGGTAAGAATAAGAGTTCGTGGCGGAATGTCAATTACCGGCGACAATTCTCCGCTTTATGTAATTGACGGTGTGCAAATGGAAAATGCACTTACGTTCATCTCTCCGCAGGATATTCAATCAATTGATGTATTGAAAGATGCTGCTGCTACTTCTATTTATGGGGCCAGGGGCGCCAATGGAGTAATTGTAATTACCACAAAAAGTGGGAGAGTAGGAAAGGCAAAAGTTTCTTATAATGGTTTTGTCGGAGTTAAAACTCTTGCAAAAAAATTAGGTGTATTAGATCCTTATGATTTTGTTTTTTACCAGTCAGAAAGATCAAGAGGGAGCAGCACTGACAGCACCAGCTTTACGAATAATTATGGGCATACATGGGATACACTGAATGTTTACAAAACTATTCCTGAGGTTGACTGGCAGGATGAAGCGTTTGGACAAACTGGTATTACAACCACTCAAAATGTAAATGTTACTGGCGGAAGCAAAGTATTTACTTACAATTTTGGCTATACTTATAATAATGAAAAAGCCATTGTTTTAAATTCAAATTATAAAAGACATATTTTAAACTTTAAAGGCGATTATAAGATCACGAAGGATCTAAGGGTTGGTGGTTCCATAAGATATACTAATCTGAATGTTCTTGGTGCAGGTGTGTCTGACGATAAAGGAACATCTTACAACAAACTTAGAAATGCTATAAAATACAGACCATTTTTATCAAGCGGCCAGGAAATAGATGATGCCGACCCGCTTGCTGATCCTAATGTTGGAAATGGATTAAATCTTACAAATCCCATATTACTTGCAGATGCAGAATATCGAAATAAAGTAACCAACACATATAATATTACCGTTAATGCGACTTATCAAATACTGAAGAACCTTTCTTTTAAATCAACATTCGGATATATTGAAAATAAGAAAAGAGACCTGCAATATTTTGATACCATTTCACCTTACTCTAAAATACAAGGTGGTGCAAAACCAATTGCCCGGTTAGATACGGTCACTGAAAAAACAATTACAAATTCAAATGTTTTCAATTACGCATTGCATGGTGTTAAGGACAAACATGATTTTGACGTGCTTGTTGGAGAAGAAACCTATGATCTAAAAACAGAAAATCGTAACAACCTTTACGGAAACTATCCAACATATACATCACATGAAACCGCATTCGAACAAACGAATCTGGGAACCCCTTTTACTGGATATCCTAAGTTGACCAAAACGAGGTACACGAATCTTTCTTTCTTCGGATCGTTCCGCTATGGGTTTAAGGATAAATATCTTTTTTCATTTAACATTCGGCAAGATGGAGCTTCCAAATTTGCACCAGGAAAAAGATGGGGCACCTTTCCTTCAGCCTCAGTTGCATGGAGAGTTAAAAACGAAAAATTCATGCAGAATGTTGAATTTATAAGCGACATGAAATTCAGGTTTGGATGGGGAAAGATCGGCAATAATCGTATTGCAGATTATCTCTACCTGACTACTTTTAGAAATGACGGCTCTTATTATTATGGGATCAATAACCAGGCAATACTTGCTTATTACTCAGGCGGGTTGGTAAATGAAGACCTGCAGTGGGAGTCAACTGAGAACAGAAATTTTGGAGTTGATATAGCTTTATTCAATCGCAGAGTTGATCTGAGTGTTGATTATTATGACAACAAATCAAAAGATCTTTTATTGAATGTGCCCGTGGCATCCACATTCGGATATTCAACACAGATACAGAATATCGGACAAACATCTAACAAAGGTTGGGAGATACAATTGAACGGTATTATCATGCGTAACCCAAATGGATTTAACTGGAGCGCAAACTTTAATATTTCGTTTAATAAGAATGAAGTTGTTGCACTTGGAAAGAATCAAACTCAATTTTTCCCCCCCGCTAGCTGGGGTGTTTCAGGCCAGCCAAATGATTATATAGAAAAAATTGGTTCACCAGTTGGTTCTATGTGGGGTCTTGTTACCGATGGTTTTTATGGTTTGGATGATTTTGATTATGATCCGGCTACTTCTAAATATACACTACGGTCTGGAATAACCACAGACTCGAGTATTATTGGCGCAGCAATGGTAATGCCTGGGGCAATAAAATTCAAAGACCTGAATGGTGATGGCCGTGTAGATATAACTAATGACAGCAAAATAATAGGAAACCCTACTCCAAAATTTACAGGCGGATTAATGCAGACGTTCACTTATAAACGTTGGGACGCAAGTGTGTTTGTAAACTTTTCTTATGGCAATGATATTTACAACGCAAATAAGATCGAGTTAACAAACGCCTATTCAAATAATTCAAATATGCTTGATATTATGGCTGACCGTTGGAAAATAGTAACACCAACAGGAGCAACTGCACAGTGGACAAGTGGCAATAGTGCTTATGGACTTCCAAAAGATCAATTAGCCGCTATAAATGCCAACGCAAAGATCTGGATGCCGATAAAAAGTTCAGGGGCATTTTATCCGCATTCATGGGCCATCGAAGATGGTTCATTTCTCCGGATCAATAATATAACTGTTGGATATAGTTTGCCGGCTAAGAATATTGCAGGATTAAAGATGTCACAGCTGCGGTTTTATTTTACAGCCAATAACCTGGCAGTCTTTACCAGCTACAGCGGTTATGATCCTGAAGTTAGTGTAAGAAATAATCCTTTAACACCGGGTCTTGATTATTCGGCGTATCCTAAGAGTCGTACTTTTATTTTTGGTGTCAATGCTTCATTTTAAAAATATTCAAACAAAAAAACTTGCTATATGAACAGACGAATTTTAATAACAGTAACTACCGCATTCACATTTCTTGTCTTGGTGATAGCCGGCGGTTGTGAAAAATACCTGGATCAGCAGCCAATTACTGAACTTGGACCTGAGCAAGTATTTAAAGATGTACCGAGTACTTACAAAGCTTTGGCAGCTGTTTATAGTCGTCTTGTTGGCGACCAGGGTTATGGTATTCGCTTGAGTTTATATTATCCTTTAGATAACGATGAAATGCAAGGCCCAACAGGAGCTGGGGATAATGACAGAAGAGATATTGCCCGTTATGCGGCTACTGCAGGCAATGCTCAATTGGAAAGACCTTTCAACCAACTTTTCCAGGGCATTGAGTATGCGAATATCTGCATAGATAATATTCCTCAAATGGAATTATATACGGGCGGATCTGACCAGGAAAAAA
The DNA here is from genome assembly GCA_036005825.1 of Chitinophagaceae bacterium. Lineage (GTDB taxonomy): Bacteria > Bacteroidota > Bacteroidia > Chitinophagales > Chitinophagaceae > VBAS01. Next base: position 4,029 of record DASYQG010000588.1, read on the forward strand.
AGCAACTACAACGAATGTTAGGTGAGGCGCTTACTTTAAGAGCACAATTTTATTTTGAAGCTATCAGGAATTGGGGAGATCTGCCTGCTCATTTTGAACCAGCTTATAAACTCGCAGCTTCAAATCCTTTTCCTTTAAAAGCTGACAGGGATTCTTTATATAGCAGAATTATTGCTGATCTTAAAACTGCTGAGGACCTGGTTCCATGGAGAAATGATTTGGGTTCGATCGGCGATCAACCGGATGAAAGGGTAACTAAAGGGTCAATTAAAGGACTTAGAGCAAGGATCGCATTGTTTGCCGGAGGATTTTCTTTAAGAAGCAATGCGGAATTAAAAAGAGCTGCGAATTATGTAGACTTTTACCAGATCGTAAAGGATGAGTGTAATGATATTATTACTTCAGGACAACATAGCTTGAATCCAAGTTTTAAAGCCCTTTGGAAAAGCCAGGTATGTGCACATGCGGTAACCGATCCGCAGGGTGAATTAATGTTCCAGGCAAGTGGTATCGGGTTAAATGGCACAGAAGATACAAAGCTGGGTTATTACAATGGACCGAGAGTGAATAATCTTGGTAACAGTAGTGTGAATCCACTTCCAAGTTATTTGTATCTTTTTGATTCCACTGATCAAAGAAGAGATGTTACAGTTTGCCATTATTTTACAGGCGTAGATGGAGTAACAAGAACTGGTCAGCCTATCGTTAATTTAACTGATGGAAAATATCGGAGAGATTGGATCACAAATCCAAGCTTTACAACTACAAATGCAATTCAATATTTCGGATTGAAATGGCAAATACTCCGTTATTCAGATGTATTGTTAATGTTTGCTGAAGCAGAAAATGAAATTAACGGACCTTCCGCTGCGGCTTACAATGCAATTAACCAGGTGAGAAGAAGAGGATACGGAAAACCAATTTCTACACCTGATGCAACTGTTGATATTCCGGCTGGATTAAGTAAATCACAATTCCTTCAAGTGATCATAAGAGAAAGGGCTTTAGAATTAGGAGGGGAAGGAATAAGAAAGTACGACCTGATCCGTTGGAATTTACTTGCCACTGTGATCACTGAAACAAAAGCGAATTTATCGAAGATGTCTGCAGCTACGGCCATGTTAAATCCAACTTATATGGCAGCTTATCCATCTTATTCATTAACGAGCTCGCTTCCTTCGAAAATGTATTATAATACCGGTACTACATCAGATGATAATAATATTGGAGGACTCTGGCGCAATTCCCTGTATAAAACTGCGCCTGCATCTACTCCTTCTGGTACAACCAGTGTTAACTGGGTAACAAATGCGATTGGCGCTGCCGGTACCGGATCACCATTAGGCAGGTATGCAACAAATTTTGTTAGTGGTAAATCAGAATTATTACCGCTGCCTAATGCTGCACTTACTGCCAATACTAGCTTAAAACAAAACCCGGGCTATTAACTTTTTTGCAAAGTGAAGGATTATAGTTATCGATTCAAGCTGCTGCTTATGCAGCGGCTTTATTTTTAAATTTACATTATGAGTTTGTTACAACGATATTTTTTATTGATGATCATTGCCGGTTCATTTATCAAATGTTCGGCGCAGAAAAATACAACGGTTAATGATAAGTCGATCCCAATTGCATTTCCCGGCGCTGAAGGCTATGGTAAATATGCAACCGGCGGAAGAGGCGGCAAGGTTATTATTGTTTCCAATTTAAATGATAAAGGCCCCGGTAGTTTTCGTGATGCAGCAGAAGCAAAAGAAAAAAGGATAATTGTATTTGCTGTCTCAGGCACCATTCATCTGGAAACAAAACTTTCAATACGAAGTGATGTTACGATTGCTGGTCAATCGGCTCCCGGTGATGGAATTTGTTTAGCTGATAATTCTGTTTCGCTTGGTGGAGATAACATCATTGTCCGGTATATCCGTTTTCGTATGGGGGATAAATATCAGAAAGGGGGAATGGTAGATGGGAATGGAGGCGATGATGCATTTGGTGGGACCCGAAGAAAAAATATAATTATCGATCATTGCAGCATGAGTTGGAGTACTGATGAAGTATTTTCTGTTTATGCCGGTGATAGCACCACATTACAGTGGAATTTAATTTCAGAACCGCTTAATTATTCATATCATTTTGAAACTGGCGACAAGGATTACGAACATCATGGCTTTGGTGCGATCTGGGGAGGCTTGCACCTAACAGCTCATCACAATTTGTTTGCCCATTGTAACAACAGGAATCCGAGGTTCAATGGTATTCGTCACACATCCACTGAGTTTGTTGATTACAGGAACAATGTAATTTATGATTGGGGTAGTAATACTATTTATGCAGGGGAAGGTGGAGATTATAACATTATCAATAATTATTTTAAATACGGGCCTAATACAAGTAAAACTGTTCGGTCTCGGATCGTTAATCCTGGCAAAAATGAAACAATTGGCTTTGGTAAATGGTATGTAAATGGAAATTATATAGATGAGGCAAATGATGTTTCAAAAAATAATTGGTTGGGAATTCATATGGGAAATGGTGGAACAGAGGATGATAAAAAAAATACTGTAATTGATAAGCCGCATGATGCATGGCCAATACCGACCCAAACAGCCGAAGATGCCTACGAGTCAGTATTAAAATTTGTTGGGGCAAGTTTTAAAAGAGATACATTAGATGAACGCATAATCAATGATGTAAAAAACAGGACCGGAAAATTTATTGATGTGCAAGGTGGCTTCCCTCATGGCACGGAGTATGAGATTACGGTGAACGCATGGCCAAGCTTAAGATCAATGCCCGCTTTAGCTGATAATGATAAAGACGGAATACCTGATGATTGGGAGAAAAAAAATGGATTAAACCCGGCTGATGCATCTGATGCTTCAAAAACTTCGTCTCATAGTTTTTATACGAACATTGAATTGTATTTTAACAGCATTGTAAAATGAGGAAACTATTTATTCCATTGGTTTTACTTTTAATGGCATTTGCAATGCCTGGAAAAAAGAAGATCACGATTTGGCTTTGCGGTGATAGTACGATGAGCATAAAAGAAACGAAAGCTTATCCCGAAACAGGATGGGGAATGCCTTTTGTTTATTTCTGGGATTCTACAGTAATCATCGAAAACCTTGCAAAGAATGGCCGAAGTACCAGCTCTTTTAGGAATGAAGGCTTATGGAAAAAAGTAATGGATAACGCCAACGAAGGCGATTATGTATTTATTCAGTTTGGGCATAATGATGAAGTGCCTACAAAAAAAACTTATACAACAGAAACGGAGTTTAGGAATAATTTAAAACAATATGTAGCTGAAGCAAGAAGTAAAAAAGCAATCCCCGTATTATTAACACCGATGGCAAGAAGAAAATTTGATGCCACAGGAAAGATCGAAGGCACTCATGATGTGTATTCACAAATAGTAAGAGATGTTGCTAAAGAAGAAAAAGTTATTTTATTTGAAATGGATAAAAAAACTCAGCAGTTATATCAGCAATTTGGAGTTGAAAATTCGAAACTGCTATTCATGCAGCTAAAGCCCAATGAACATCCTAATTATCCCGAGGGCCGAGATGATAATACACATTTTAACGAACTTGGTGCCAGATTGATCGCTCAATCGGTATTAACTGAAATAAGATCTTTGGTTCCTGATCTTGCCGACAGAATTGTACAACCGGTTGCAAAATGATAGATGAAAAAGAGTAGCATTGTCATATTACTTTTCCTTCTCCGTTTTAATGGATTTTCCCAATCAACTAAAGGTATAACAGGCAAGCGAGATACTTCTTATTCTTTGTACAGCGCTTATGCCGGCACTATAAAATCAAATCCCGAAGCAAAAATTGTAAATGAGATCCATTCACCTTCGGTAGTAGAAGAAAGGAACATCACATATTGC
>DASYQG010000589.1:0-5822 GCA_036005825.1 Chitinophagaceae bacterium
GATTCAGGGATCCACCTGAAGTGCTGAGGCGAAGTTTTCCATCGCAATTGCTGGCTTCAATGCTGCCACCACTTGTGGAAAGGTCAATATCATCTCTTGAGTTTTCGAGATGTATGCTTCCGCCAGAAGTTCGTCCATCTATTTTGCCTCCAACATTGTCAACATTTAAACTGCCGCCGCTGGTTGAAAATTTTTGATCGCCGGTTAAATTGGTTAAGCTGATGCTGCCGCCACTTGTTGACAGATCTGTAGAAACATTTTTCAACACAAACACTTTAAAAGAAATACTTAATCCTTTATCCCAATCCATATTTCTTTCTTTTGATTTTGCAATCGCAGATAGCTTGTTGTTGCTAACTGAAACATTCAGATCATATTTTTGCAAACGTTTTTCAATTTCTTCTTTGGAAAGAGTATTCTCTTTTCCCATATTTGAAGAAATGTAAACTTCAACTTTAGTTTCAGAAGCTGTATTTACGCCTGTAACAGAAATACTGCCACCGGATGTTTGTACTTCTGTACTTTTTACGGACTCACTGCTAAGCGATTTTGTCATGTAAGGTTCCTTATTTTGCGCATTGGCAAAAAAGCTAACTGCAGTGATAAACGCCAATAAAAAAAGCTTTCTCATATTTTTCTTTTTAGTTGTTTACAAATTATTCGGTTTTCAAACTTTTAGCAGGGTTTGCCATTGCTGCTTTTATTGCTTGTGAGCTCACAACAAGAATTGTTATTATAAGTGCACATACACCAGCAGATGCAAATACCCACCAGGATATCCCGATCCGGTAATCATATTTCCCCAACCAACTCTTTAAATAGAAATAGGAAGAAGGAATAGCAAGAAAACAAGAAACAAGTACCAGGAATATAAAATCCTTTGAAAGCATCTTCCAAAGACTCATCACTGATGCACCCAGAACTTTTCGGATGCCAATCTCTTTCGTACGCTGCTCAGCTACAAAACTTGTTAAACCAAAAAGACCAAGACAGGAAATGAATATCGCAAGAATAGAAAAGTAAGAAGATAACCTGCCGATACGTTCTTCGTTTCCAAACTTGTTTGCAAATTCTTCATCGGTAAAGTTGTACACAAAAGGCACCTTAGGTTCATACTTTTTTAACACACTTTCAATTTTTGTAAGACATGCTTTTGCACTCTTATCCCTGTTCAGCCGAATGATCATCAAATTTTCCTGTTCCCTTGCCAAATGATACAAAGAAGCTCGTACGGGGTAATAAGGCGATTCCACCAACAGATCTTTTACCACGCCAATGATCCTATAAGGAACTTTCTCCCACTCCAGTATTTTGCCCACCGGATCTTTAAATCTCAAAAACTTAACAGCTGATTCATTAATAATAAATGCCGTTGAATCAGAAGCAAACTCTCGGGAAAAATCTCTTCCTTCTTTGACCGTCCAGCCAATCGTTTTTCCATATTCGTATGATACTGCATTGTTAGGAAAATCAACTCCCATGTTAGGATCTTTTCCTTCCCAATTAAATCCGCCATTGGTATTCCACACATTTGTAAGCGGACTTTGTGAAATAGCCATTTCAGTAATAACTCTTTCATTTTTTAATTCAGTTCTAACCGCTTCATAATGTTTATAAACTTCATTTTCTAATGGTATCCTGAGCAAACCGTCTTTTTGATAACCGATCGGACGATCCTTTGCATACTGTATCTGTTGAAAAACAATAACGGTTCCAATGATCAAAGCAACTGAAACAGTAAATTGAATTACCACCATTACTTTACGTGGAACAGCTGAAAAACGACCAACTTTAAATGTGCCTTTAAGAATCCTTACCGGGTGAAAAGATGATAGATAAAGTGCAGGATAACTTCCGGCGATCAATCCTGTAAAAAGTATAAAAATTAAACAATAGATCCAGAACAAAGGATTCGTCCAAAGGACAGCCATCTTCTTATCGGCAACCTGGTTGAAAGCTGGCAAAACCAACGTGACTATGATCAACGAAATGAAAAAAGCAATGAAAACAACCAATAATGATTCTGCAAAAAACTGTTTGATCAGTTGCCGGCGCATCGAACCAATTGCTTTACGAATACCAACCTCTTTGGCTCTTTTTTCCGAACGTGCTGTACTTAAGTTCATGAAATTGATACAAGCCAGGAGCAAAACGAAAATTCCGATGATACCAAAGAGCCAAACAAATTCAATTCGTCCTCCTGTGTTTACGCCTTTTTTAAAATCAGAATATAAATGCCATTTGGACATTGGGTGAAGAAATACCTCTGCTTTATATCGCTGTTCGTCTTTACTTACTTTATTAAATTTTACATCTTTGATCTTCGCAGAAACTTTTTCCATACCTGCATTATCTGCGATCATTGCATAGCATTGTGTAAAGTTGCTGCCCCAGGGCTCTTCCATTTTTTTTATCCATTGGTTCATTATAATAAATAGATCCCATGGTAATAAAACTTTTATTTTGGTGAATGACGAGTTATAAGGAAAATCTTCATATACCCCTGTTACTTTCAGATCATATTTATTCCCATAGGTGATAGTTTTACCTACAGGATCATCATTGCCAAAAAAAGTTTTAGCCACCGACTGTGACAATAAAATTGAATAGGGCTCCTTAAGACCATCTCTTGTGCCATAGATCATTTTAAGGCTTAATATCTCCGTGATCTTTGGACCAAAGAATTGTCCTCCGATCATAAATCTTTTTTCACCAACAGACAAAACATAATCGCCATCCCACGAGGCTTCCGCCACATATTTAAAATCAGAAGAAAATTTGTTTCGTATTTCATCAGCTGTTAGATAAGGTAATGTGTTTTCAGTTTCTTTTGTTCCATTGAAAGTCTGGTTTTGCATTACTTGTGCAACACGACTGTAATTTTCATGATAGCGATTAAAACTTACTTCATCATAGATCCACAAACCAATAAGTATAGCCACTGCCATACCGGTAGCAAGACCGCCGATGTTAATAAGACTGTAGCCTTTGCTTTTTATAAGATTTCTCCAGGCGACTTTGAAATAGTTTTTTATCATGGCTACTTTTTTATTCGGTTCTTAATGATTTTATTGGATTAGCAAGAGCAGCCTTTATTGCCTGGGAACCTACTGTCAATAATGCAATAATCACTGCTGAAAAAACCGCCACTCCAAACATCCACCAATGAAGGTCGATCCGGTAAGCAAAACCTTGTAGCCATTTATTCATTGCATAGTAACCAACTGGTGTTGCCAGTAAGGTCCCCAATAAAACAGGACGTAACAGGTCTTGCGATAGCAAAAAACAAATATTTTGAATTGAAGAGCCGAGTACTTTTCGCACGCCAATCTCTTTTGTTCTTTTTACTGCTGTATAAGAAGCCAAACCAAATAAGCCAAGACATGCGATAAAAATTGCAATGGCAGAAAAAATACCCAGCACTGCCTGTTGCTTTGCTTCAGTTTTATAATGCCGGTTAAATTGTTCATCCAAGAATTTATATTCAAATGGATAAGCAGGTGCCGCAGCAGTATATACTTTTTTAATGCTGGCAATGGTTGATTGCAGCCGATCCGTTTTTAATTTGATCAATGCTAAACGCCTGTCTCTGCCGGGCGAAATGACTAATGGACCTATCGGGTCTTTTAAAGAAACGTAATGATAATCTTCCACCACCCCGACTATTGTTCTGCGAAGACTGTCTCTTGAAACATTTCTTATCCATTTACCAACTGCCTGCTCAGGAGTATAGCCGAGTTTATTCGCAGCATTACGATTAATAAGTACGGCCTGTGCAGAATCCGTGGTGAAACTTTCTGAAAGATCTCTTCCTGCAATTATTTTTAATCCCAAAGTTTTTACAAAATCATGATCTGTGAATTCGGTACTGAACGACATTTTCTCATCAGGTTTTGCTTCCGATTCAAAAGTATAACCATCATGAAAGCCTCCCGGTTCTCCGGACATTAATGATACACTGTTTACAGCGGGAATACTTAACAGCGCATTTTTAAATTGCCTTTTCTTTGAAGCAATGCTAAGGTTATCAAATCGTACGATCATTGATTGCTCTTTGTTAAAGCCCAGATCAGTATTACGCATGTAATTCATCTGGCTCATAATAACAATGACACTTACGATCAGCAGAACAGATATTCCAAATTGAAAAACAACCAGCGTCTTTCTAAAGAAAACCCCTGTCAAACCGGTTTTTAATTTTCCTTTTAAAGATTCGATCGGTGTAAATGATGAAAGTAAGAACGCTGGATAGCTTCCCGCTAACAATCCCACAATTATTATTACCGCAATTATAAAACCATATACCCGCGTATCATTCCAGAAAGAAGGCAAGTGGTAGCCTAATACATTAGTGTAAGCAGGCATCAATATTTGCGCAAGGCCAAATGAAAGGATAGACGCAACGGTTGCAAACAAAATAGATTCCATCATGAACTGGCCCACCAGTTGTTTACGTACAGCTCCTAAAACTTTACGCAATCCTACTTCTTTAGCCCTGTCTGTTGCTCTTGCTGTAGCAAGATTGATAAAGTTGATACAGGCAATAAGCAGGATCAAAATGGCAATCGACATAAAGATGTAGACCATTTTTTTATAGCCATGCTTCACATTATCCAAAGCGTCGGCATTAAAATAAACATCTTTCAGTGGTTGAATAGCAAGTCCCATTTTAAAGCCTGACCGTGCAAAATACTCTCCCAAATATTTGTCCATGAAAGAAGGAAATTGTGTCGACAATTGCTTTGGATCTACTGCAGGATTTAATTGAACATAGGTAAACAATCCATTATTTGGCCATTGAGTGAACCAGTCGGGCTGTATAGGCCGGAACAATTCTAACGGTATAACCATATCAAATTGCAAATGAGAATTTATGGGGACATCTGCAGCAATCCCTGTAACCTTTAATTGCTGCTGTTTATTAAATTCAAGGGTCTTTCCTATAGGGTCGCCATTACCAAAATACTTTTTAGCTGCAGTCTCGGTTAATACAATACTATTAGGGTCTTTTAACACGGTAGCAGTATCGCCTTTTATCAAATGAAAATCAAAAAAGCTAAAGAAGTTTTTATCGGTCAGATAAATATTCGTTTCATTGAATGAAATGTTATTATAGCTGATGAGGTCGTTATCCCGCATGATCCTTACCTGCTTTTGAATCGCATCAGGGTAATCATTTACTAAAGCCGGTCCATACGGAGGAGACAAATAAGGTATTTCACGTCTTTCACCATTATTGTTTCCAACCCGCACTACCCTGTAAATGTTCTTTCCGTTCCTATGAAAATTGTCATAGCTCAATTCATTCATGATAAAAAGAAAGATCATCAGGCAACAAGTAATGCCTACGGTCAACCCCAGTATATTAACGACTGAAAAAACTTTCTGTTTCTTCAGATGCTTAATGGCTAATAATAAATAGTTTTTGATCATCACGATATTTTTATTCAGTTCTTAAAGATTTTATCGGGTTTGCAATTGCCGATTTCATTGTATTCAGGCTCACAACTACCAACGCCAATAAAAGGATGAGGAACCCGACAGCGCAGAATAACCAAATGCTAATGCTGATCCGATCAGGATATTTCTCCAGCCAGTTATTCATAAACCACCATGCGACCGGAGTAGCAATAAGAAAAGCGATCAATACGAGCTTTAGAAAATCTTTTGAAATAAGCAACAGCAGTTGCTGTAAAGTTGCTCCCATTACTTTTCTGATCCCGATCTCACGGATCCGTTTTTCAATTGTGAATGAAGCAAGACCTGCAAGCCCGATACAACAAATAAAAATGGCGAGCCCTGCAAATATGTTGGTGATCCTG
>DASYQG010000590.1:0-3873 GCA_036005825.1 Chitinophagaceae bacterium
GTGGTAAAAGATTATGTATTGAATCTTGAAGTGGTTTTACCTACTGGTGAAATAATATGGACCGGCGCTAATGTTTTAAAAAATTCTACAGGGTATAATCTCACGCAATTGGTTGTAGGTAGTGAAGGAACATTAGGTATAGTAACAAAAATTGTTTTGCGTTTGATCCCTCATCCAAAATATGATCTGCTGATGCTTGTTCCCTTCAAAAAATTGGAGCAGGCCAGCGAGGCAGTAAGTGCCATATTCCGGGCAGGATTTGTGCCGAGTGCGATGGAGTTAATGGAAATTGATGCCTTAAAGATCGTAAGCAAATTTGTTGACAGCAATGCCGTACAGATCAGTGACGATATCGAAGCTCACCTGATCATTGAAGTAGATGGCAATAACATGGAGGTCTTAATGAGCGAAATGGAGGCTATCAGCGAAATGCTAACACAATACGATACGGGTGAAATTTATTTTGCAGATGATGCACAGCAAAAAAATGAGTTGTGGAAATTAAGAAGAAGAGTTGCTGAGGCAACAAAACTTGCGGGTTATACAATCGAAGAAGATGTTGTAGTGCCAAGAGCTGAATTGCCGGCACTAATTCGTGGTGTAAAAGAGATCGGCGCTAAATACAATTTCGATGCTGTGTGTTATGGTCATGCCGGTGATGGGAATCTTCATATTCGTATTCATAAGGATGGAACACCGAATAGTTTTGGTGATACAGAAATGACGCAAAGCCTCCGTGCATTATTTGAGTTGGTAAAAGGCCTTGGCGGAACGATCAGTGGCGAACATGGGATTGGTCTTATTCAAAAAGGATTTATGGATATTATGTTTGAACAAAAACATCTTGACCTGATGCGACAAATAAAAAAAGCATTTGATCCTAACAATATTTTGAATGCCGATAAGATATTTTAACGATTTAATTTTAAGCGCAGGCAGGCAAATGGAGTTAAATTAGCAGTTAATTAAAAACCGGGTTATGAAAAGTAAATTGATCATTTTCGTCTTTATTACTTTAATAATTTCTTTAAATACGAAAGCCCAGGGTGAAGAGGAAAAGGAAAAAATCCCGTTCAAGCAAAAGTTATTTACAGGCGGCAGTATTGCACTGGCATTTTATTCCAATACTTTTCTTATTGGAGCCAGCCCCGTTTTTGGTTATAGTATTACCAATTGGGCCGATCTTGGAATTGTTGTCAACTACAATTATACTGTGTATAGAGACTATTATGTTTTTGATGACAGGTTAAAACAACAAAACTATGGTGGGGGAGGTTTTGTAAAGTTGTATCCCATCCGTTTTTTGTTTGCAACAGCTCAATGGGAATATAATTTTTTGCGGCTTAAGTATATACCGCCAAATAATAGTGGAATTGATCAAAAAGATAAAGCTGAAGCCAGCAGCTTTCTTGTTGGTGGTGGCTACACTACTGGTCGGCAGGGCCGGGGTGGAGCTCCGCATTATTATCTCGCAATATTGTTTGATATTTCAAATAACCCCGGTTCTCCTTATACCGATGCTTATGGAAGAACGATCCCTATTATTAGAGGCGGACTCCAGATCCCATTATTCCAGGGTGGAGGAAATAAACAGAGAAATTAGTTTTTAAATGATGTATGGAAGTAACTCAGCTGGTTCCTTAAAAACAGTAATCCTTTGAATCACACTTTCATAAAGAAATCCTTGTTTTTCCATTTGTTCAAGATGTTTCAAAAGAGAGTCAAAAAAATTATCTGAATTAATGATATATATTTTTTTATCGTGAATGGATAATTGGTTCCAGGTAACCATTTCAAAAAATTCATCAAGAGTGCCAACACCGCCCGGTAAAATGACTGCTGCATCACATAGATCATACATTCTTTGTTTACGTACGTGCATATCATCAACAATTGACAGGTCAGTAATGCCTTGATGCTGATGTTCCCAATCCACCAATTTTTTTGTAATGATACCGATAACTTTTCCACTATTCTCCATTGTTGCATCAGCCACTGCGCCCATTATGCCCGTGCTGCCTCCGCCATAAATAAGAGTTATATTATTTTTTGCTAAAAGTTTTCCTAATTCTTTTGCATGTTTGGTATAAACAGGGTTATTTCCATTCTTTGACCCGCAAAAAACTGCAAGTGAATTTATCTTCATAGATTTATTTTATCTTGTCAACTTTTATAGTAGTAAATATCGTATTTATCTCTAATGCAGGATCATTAATTTAAAATCATCTTATGTCTCCGGCTCTGTTATTCACTTTTGTTATTGGCTATTTTGTTTTGTTGCTTGGGGTTGCGTGGTTCACTTCCCGTAATTCAAATAACGAATCTTTTTTTATTGGTAACCGTAGCAGCAACTGGATGCTTGTTGCATTTGGAATGATCGGCACTTCATTAAGCGGAGTTACATTTGTAAGTGTGCCTGGCGGTGTTGGCAGCAGCAATTTTTACTATTTCCAGGTAGTGATCGGATACCTGTTCGGATACCTGGTCATTGCTTATGTATTACTGCCGCTGTATTACAAAATGAATCTCACAAGCATCTACACATATCTTGAAAAAAGATTTGGAATAAATGCACACAAGGCCGGGGCTTTCTTTTTTATTCTTTCTCGTGTTATAGGCGCAACGGCAAGACTTTATCTCGTCATTAGCGTATTGCAGATATTTATTTTCGATAAGATGCATATTCCTTTTATGGCGACTGCATTTGTTATCCTCGTTTTGATCCTTCTTTACACATTCGAAGGCGGCGTTAAGACAATTGTTTATACTGACACACTTCAAACTACAGGAATGCTTGTCGGCCTGGTAGTTTGTGTAATTGCAATTATTAAAACATTGGGCACCGATTTTAGCGGTGCCATGCATATGATGAGTGAGAAAGGTTATACAAAGATCTTTAACTGGGATGTTAACTCCGGTTCTTTTGCTTTAAAACATCTTCTGGGCGGCATGTTCATTGCCATTGCAATGACAGGCCTGGACCAGGAAATGATGCAAAAAAATATCAGTGTAAAAACGCTGAAAGATTCTCAAAAAAATATAATGACTTTTGCGGTGGTCATCATGTTTGTGAACTTTCTTTTTCTTGTTTTAGGCGGGGTACTTTATTTATATGCATCTGCTCATAATATTAGTGTACCGGCCGATGATCTCTTTCCAACCGTGGCATTAAGCGATGCTTTCAGCAAAAGCATTGGAATAATTTTCATCATCGCGATTATCTCTGCGCTGTTCCCAAGTGTTGATGGCGCTATTACTTCGCTTACATCATGTTTTTGTATTGATATATTAGGGCTGAAAAAAAGAGAGGGAACTGAGAAAGAAAAGAAAAGAACAAGATTGAAAGTGCATTTCAGTTTTGCCGTTGTGTTTTTTATTATGGTACTGGTTTTTAAATGGATGAATGATAAACTGATCATTGATTTCATTTTAAAATTTGCGGGGGTTACTTATGGTCCATTGCTTGGTCTTTTTGCATTTGGCATTTTAACAAAGCGAAAGCTAAAAGAAAAACTTATCTGGACAGTTTGTATAGTGGCACCCTTACTTGCATTAATATTAGACATGGTTAGTAATCCTGCATGGTATGAAGCAAAACTGCATATGAAGCTTGGTCTTGATAGTTTGTCAGCAGCAACTTTTAATGGATATAAAATAGGCAATGAACTTATTCTTATAAATGGTATCATCACTTTCATAGGTTTGTGGTTAATTTCTACAAAAAAGAATCAGCAGGAATTGAATCTTGAATTGCAATCAGCCTAGGATTATCTTTGCGAAAATTTAAAAATGGAATTGATCAATCCATTAGTACAGGACTATGCAGAAAAATTTTCTTCAGCAGAGGATGCATTGTTGAAAGAAGTGAATGAT
>DASYQG010000591.1:0-3150 GCA_036005825.1 Chitinophagaceae bacterium
ATTGATGAAAAAACAGTTGCTGCAAAAAATTTGGATGCAGGGAAAATTATTAAGCAAGTTGTGGCACCTATTATAAAAGGTGGTGGGGGCGGACAAAAAACGCTTGCCACAGCAGGCGGGCAGGATGCAAGCAATTTGCAAAAGGTAATTGATTCTGTAAGGGGATTAATTCAATAGGTCATCATCTATATTCTTTCTGACGTTCGGGCTTTCCTTATAAATGCGGATAACAATAGTGATAACCACTATGCATATAGATAAAGCAACTATTGCTATCAATTCATTCATGACATTATTAGCTGTGAGTTATTTTTCAAAGGTCTTAAATCAATACTTTTGGACAATACCATTAACTGGGGAGAAGAATTACTAATTTCTAACTGGTGATTTTACCAACGATGAATATTATCATTGAAACAAACCGCCTTCTGCTCCGCACTTTTACAGAGCATGATGCTTCTCTCATTTACGAATTAAATCTTGACCCGGATATTATTCGCTACACTCACGATCCGGTAAAAGACCTCGCACATGCATCTGAAATTCTGGAAAAAGTTATTATACCTCAATATGTTCTTTATAATCATGGCCGCTGGGCCGTGCATGTAAAAGCAACTCTTGAGTTTTTGGGTTGGTGCGGATTAAAATATCGTTCAGAACTCAATGAAATTGATCTTGGTTATCGCTTCAAAAAAGAAGGCCGGGGAAAAGGATATGCAACCGAAGCAGCCTATGCCTCAATTCAATATGGCTTTGAAAAAATTGGTTTGCAACGCATAGTGGCCAGGGTAGAGATCGATAATATTGGCTCTTGGAAGGTACTTGAAAAATGCGGCATGACATATATAGGCGACGAAGAAATTGATGGCTACCCTGTCAAAACCTATGAGATCTGGAATCCGTCCGTCAGATAAAATAGCCGCCTGAATAGCGGTTGACCATTTAACACTTCCGAAACATTTCGTAATCCAAAAAATGTCTTTATATTTGGTCTACGAAAAAAAACGTAGGAAATTAAAAATACTTTTTATGAAACGACTTACTGTAAATTTTGCGATGGCAGCCTTGCTCGCAACATTGTCTATTCCTTCTTTTGGCCAGGATGTAAAGGACAAGGAAAAAGAAGAAAAGGATAAGAAAAAAGAAGTGGAGCAGATCACTATCGTTAGGAAGACCGATAGTAAAGACAAAACCGTTATTGAGATCAATGGTGATAAAATAACAGTAAATGGAAAACCGATCGAAGATTTGAAGGACGGTGACATTACGGTTCACCGTAATAAATATAAAACCATGGACGGGTTGAATTCTTACTCCGTTCCCAGAGGAAGAGTAGGAGGGGGAGGAAATTTTAACTGGGACAATGGAGATGGATTTAGTTATTTTGGCAGTGATGAAAACCGTGCAATGCTTGGAGTAGTGACTGAAGAAGTAGAAGGTGGTGTGAAAGTAACCGAACTTACTGATGAAAGCGCTGCAAAGAAGGCAGGGATCAAAGAAGGTGATATCATCACAAAAATTGGTGATACAAAAATTGAAGACCCCGATCAATTATCAGAGACAGTACGTAAACACAAACCGGGTGAAAAAGTAGCAATAACACTATTAAGAGATAAAAAAGAGCAGAAAGTAACTGCAGAGTTAGGTAAATGGAAAGGCGTTAGTTCATATAGTTTTACTCCCGGACAGAATTTTAAAATGGAAATGCCTGATTATAATGAACTGCTTGCTCCACATGTTCAGGCAATGCCTCGTATGCGTTATGGACAGGCTTGGTCGACTGGTGCTCCAAGATTAGGTTTATCTGTGCAAGATACTGATGATGGCAAAGGAGTAAAAGTTATTGGTGTGGACGAAGAAAGTAATGCAGCAAAAGCAGGATTAAAAGAAAATGACATCATTACTAGTTTCAATGATAAAGCTGTGAACAGCGCTGATGAAGTAGCTAAATTGGTGAAAGAAAATAAAGACAAGCCTACGATCAATTTGAAAATAACCAGAAACGGAAAGACACAGAACGTTGAAGTAAAGATGCCCCGTAAATTGAAAACAGCAGACCTTTAAGATCAACATACTTTATCCTTTAAGCCGTCCCGCCTTAGGCGGGACGGCTTTTTTGTTTTCCCGAAGCCCTTAAAAAATGATGTGTATTTTTGCCGTCCTATTAAAATGGAAGAGAGACAAGAATACGAAACAGTGGTAGGGCTTGAGGTGCATGCAAGACTTCTTACACGCAGCAAATTATTTTGTGGTGATAGTTCGGTTTTTGGCGACGAGCCAAATACTAATATCAGCCCAATAACACTTGCTCATCCGGGAACTTTGCCAAAAATGAACAAAGAGGCGATCGGATTTGCGGTAAAACTGGGGCTGGCCTGTCATTCAGAAATTGAGAAGCAAAATTATTTTGCCCGTAAAAATTATTTCTATCCTGATCTTCCAAAAGGTTACCAGGTGTCACAACATACTACACCAATTTGTAAAGGCGGATATGTAACAATAAAAACTGCAACTGGTGAAAAGAATGTTCAACTGAACAGGATACACATGGAGGAAGATGCAGGTAAAAGCCTGCACGATGTGTTTGCCGATGAAACAGCTCTTGATTATAATCGTGCCGGTGTGCCGCTATTGGAAATTGTTACTGAACCTGATCTCAGAAGCGGTGATGAAGCCTATGCATATCTGACAGAATTGCGCAAGCTTGTTCGCTATTTGGAAATATGTGATGGCAATATGGAAGAAGGAAGTCTTCGTTGTGATGCAAATATTTCTGTTAGAAAAATTGGTGATAAAAAGTTGGGTACAAGAGTAGAGGTAAAAAACCTTAATTCAATCCGAAATGTAAAAACTGCTATTGAATATGAAGCAAGCCGTTTGATCTCATTATTAGAAAATGGGGAAACGATCCAACAACAAACAAGAAGTTTTGATGCCGCTAATGGCACAACATTTTCCATTCGTGATAAAGAGGATGCGGAAGACTATCGTTATTTTCCAGAGCCTGATCTTACTCCATTTGATCTTACTGATGAGTTTATTGAATCCATAAAAAAGAGCCTGCCGGTTTTACAAAAAGAAAGAATAAAAAAATATACTTCGATCTACCAGCTGAGCGAATATGATGCTGCAGCTTTAACCGATGAGAAA
>DASYQG010000592.1:0-14147 GCA_036005825.1 Chitinophagaceae bacterium
ACCCGAAACGATAGAAAGAGCATCATTTGTAAAAATGCTTTTAGATAAACATAAACTAAGTATACGCCCAACACATAAACAATGGTTTAATGGCATACGTTTCTCTTGTCATATTTTCAATACTGAAAAAGAAGTTGATTTTTCTGCCGATGTTCTTGATAAGGAATTAGGGAAATGATCTTTTCCATTTGCCTGGTCTTTTCAATAAAATAAAAACCTTCAATAGTTATTTTGTATTTATAACTAAGGATCAGCTTTGCAAGGATATAAATTGTCTCAGTACACATTGGTTCAATAAATGCTTATCGGTTCTTATTGGCCCGTCCTTTATTTAGCTTCAGTTCTGGCTGAATAATAACGCCGGACTTTTGTTCATAACATCCCCTTTATTAATTTTACCCTGTTTCTGTTCATGCTTATCAGAATCCTAATATCGTCAGTACAGAGTCGATGTAACCTTATCAAGCTAACTTCATGAACAAACTTTTATTTTTTTTACTTCTCACTTTATCAATTTCTCCGCCTTCATTTGGGCAAAGTTTAAATGAAAAAATTCTATACATCATAGATTCAATCCCTCTTTTTAATGATCCTGAGGAATGGAATCCTATTGCTAAAGAAGAAATTGCTGATATTATTGTTATTAAAAATAAAGACTCATTAAAACGATTAAGACCGGAGCAATTGGATGGCATTGTTTATATTTTCACAAAAGCATACCGGAACCGACCTGACAGCCTAAAGAAAATCCCTTCTCTTAAACAAATGGTAATGAAAAATGAAGTATGGAATTTGAATGGCATCCCATACAGTGGAAAATATATAGACTATTATAACAGCGGAAAAATACAAAACGAAGCGACATTACTCGATGGCAAATTGGATGGAGAGCTAACTGTTTATTTTAAAAACGGCAATAAAAAATTAGTTTCTAATTATAAAAGCGGGGTCTTAAACGGTGTTTGGAGAGACTATTATCCAAATGGAGTATTGATGGCTTCACGAAAATATATGCAGGGAAAATCCCTTGGTTATGATGAACATTATTTCATTAACGGGCAAATTATGGCTGAAATAAAAGCGAAAAAAACAAATCAATATGATACCGCGTTTTCGTACTATTCTACAGGAAAAGTGAAGGAAATGAAATTAATAAAAAATGGCAAGGCGGTTTTAGATAAAAAAACAAATGACTTCAATGCTAACACAACTTACTTTTTTCTAAGTATCAACACGGGAAAACTAAAAGATGCGAACAAATATTTTTATTCAATATGGAAGGTTGACAGTACCAGTTCGGACACTCATTTTAAAAAGGGTCTTCTTCTGATGAAAGAATATCGCTTTGATGCGGCGATTGAAGCATTTGATGAAGCTCTGAGACTGGAGCCGCTTATGAGAGAATCATTGGTGCATAGAGCTGTTGCCCGCATAAACAAATATAAATACCCAAATGCAAAGCCTTTATCAAAAGATAACAAAGAAATTCCTTTAACCCTGGAAGATATCATATCAATTCCCAGTGACGAGCAAACAAAAATTTGCATGGACCTGCGACAGGCGGTATACGTTGACTTTAGTGAATTTTATGTTCCGAAAATAGTTCCTTTCTCAATTCTAAACTATTGTCAAAACAAATGAAACCCCGCGGTATCGGCAAGTATTCAAAAAAAACTGATCAAGCCTTTGCTGTGCAATTCAGATGCTTCAAATTTACAAGAGGCAGCCAAAATTTGCTGCCTCTTGTATTTTATCGATAACTATGATCTAATCTCAGTAACCCGGGTTTTGAATCATAAGATTGTTTGCCTGCATTTCAATTTCAGGAATAGGAATTACAAATCTGAAATTGCCTGCAGCAAGTGTTGCACCTGTTGAAGTGGGAGCATCAGTTCCAATTCGCTGAACCGGTAAGTTTCTTCTTTTAAGATCCCAAAACCTGTGACCTTCAAAAGCAAGTTCTTTAAATCTTTCTAATATTATCGCATCGATCGCTTCCGCCTTGGAAGAAAAAGTTACAGGAGCATAGCTATTAATTCGTGCTGCCCTTAAATCATTGATATCAGTTTCAGCACTATTAGCACCTGTAAAGTTTCCAGATTCAGCTCTTGCTTCTGCCCGAATTAAATACATCTCTCCTGTTCTGAATACTTTGGCATCAGCTATGTTTTCTCCTGCAGTACCATAAGCTGTTCCGGCATATTTTGTGATCAATCGTGATTGCCTGTTAGCGGCTGTAAGCAGAGGTTCGTTTTTCATGTAAGAAGAAAACCTGATATCATTAGCCTGGTCATAACTGTCCCACAATTTAGATGAAGGGATCCAAAATACAGTTCCAATAGTAGTGGCATTTGCAGATGTATTACGATATATTGAACCCGCCTTGTTGTATGGGTTATTAGTAGGTGACCTTTTTAACCTGAACGCCACTTCATTGGTATTTGCATCAGTCCATATCCCATTAAAAGAAGCCCGTGAGGATAATGGAATAGCGCTTATATATTCAGTGCTGTAAGTGATCGCATTCGCCCATTCTCTCTTGTACAAAGCGACCCTTGCCTGCAGACCACTGACAGCAAGCCTGGTGGCCCTGTTGATGTCTGTAAGATTATTTGGCAATAATGGTTTGGCTTCAGTAATGTCCGCATCCATTTTTTGAAAAAAAGTAGTCATATTGTCTCTGGCTATAGGGCCCAGAGATGGAGTGAGCACATAAGGCATTGCCAATCCATCAGGATTATAATTTCCACCATAATATCTAAACATCTCAAAATGACAAAAAGCTCTTATAAAAAGCGCCTCGGCTTTAAGTCTTAGTCGTAATATATTGTCACCTGGCCTTGTGGAATCAGCGGTCGGAAGTGCCGCTAACATTCTATTCACTCTGTCAATGATTGGATAGTATGATCCAATGGCTGTATAGTTGTCCCTTATCACTATATCATTTGCACCGTATTGCCACTCATGAGTAGTAATAGAATTATAAAACTCTCCCGAAGTTTTTAATTCATCAGATAATTCACCATTCATAAGAATGCCCATTTCAATTTGCATACCAGCATAGGCCCCGATAATAGCACTCTCATTATTTTCTACAGTTTTCAATGCCTTACTGGCATCTAAAAAATCGGTTTCTTCTATCTCTGTCAGCTTTTTGCAAGAAAACATTGTAATTAATAAAAACGCTGCGAGAAAAAATTTATATGCGTACTTCATCACAATAAGTTTTAGTTAATTAATACTAGTATTAAAAATTAATGTCAATACCTGCAACGAACATTTTTGGATTAGGATATTCATTCAGACTAATATTATTGCTATCCTCCGGATCAGGGCCACGCCATGGACTCCAAAGTGCTAGGTTTTGAGCTTGTACATAAAACCTGGCAGATTTGAAAATGCGTGTTCCCTTTATTGCAACTTCTGGTATCTGGTATGCAACCATTAAATTTCTAAACCGGAGGAACTTTGCATCCTGCAGATCGGCAGAGGTAAAGTCACGATCATAAAGCGGACTTTGAAAATAAGCGTTATCACCCGGCTTTTGCCATTGCTGTGTCAAAAGTCTTTTTGATTGATTAACGGCTGCTGCATATGCAGGTGTACCTCTGGTGACCCAACTTTCAATATTATTATTTCTTACAACGTCAAACTGGTAAGAGAAGAATGTCGAGATGGTTAGACCATATAAACGAAACTCGAGATTGAGACCCCCTATATGCTTCGGCATAAAGGTTCCGAAATTTGCAAACTTACCAGCCTTGCTTATATCAGTTGTGGTTTTACCATCCTGCGTTTCATATAAAGGTTTTCCTGTTTGAGGATCGGCACCTAAGTAATGTTCATCATAATGAGAACCATATGGCAATCCTTCTTTAATTAAAAAAGTACCAGTAACATATTCATCAACCAAACCCAGGTCTTCGATCTTATTTTCGTTGATTGCGTGGTTCATGGTGAGAGTAAGAGCCATATCTCTCTTTTGGATGAAATCAACACTTGCAACTAGCTCGATTCCTTTGTTAGTCATTACCCCGGCGTTAATAGTAGCCGTCGTAAAACCACTTTCACGAGGAAGAGGTTGGCTTACGAAAAGATCGATCGTTTTATTTTTATAAACATCTACGCTAAATCTTGCACGGTTTTTCCAGACACCGAAGTCAACTCCAATATTTGTTTTCTGAATTGTTTCGATCTTTAGATCTGGATTACCAGGAGTAGTTGGCGCCTGGCCGGAAATAGTTGAGCCTGCATAAGCATTTGTTCCATACGCAGGGACCTGTGGACTTAAATAATTTGTAACAGTCGTTATAGTACTTGTATTTAAAGTTCCATAGGTACCAGTTGGTATACTACCAATATTAGGTACTGATCCATAAGACAATCTAAGTTTTAGATCAGACAGCCAATTTAGATCTTTGATAAAGCTCTCTGAAATGGCATTCCATACGAAACCCACGGACCATGTTGTTACTTCTTTATTCTCCGGGTTCAGGATCCTTGAAGTACCATCTCTTCTGATCGTGCCGTTAACTGTATACCTGTTATTATATGAATATCTGCCCGTCCCAAAAAATGACCTGATCCCATATCCAGATTTTGCACTCGATGAAGTTTGCGGATAAGTAGTTTGTCCTGCTGCAACCGGAAGAGCACCGGCACCCTGGCCGGTTAATGGAAGACGCGGATCTAAATTATACAAGGTGAAGCCTAATGCTTTTTGATAAGCCCTGATCGCTTCAAAATATCCTCCTACTTCAACATCATGTATACCGAACCTCTTTGCATAAACAAGGCTGGAAGTATTTATAAACTGGCTTGTTATTCTATACGCTTCTATGTCATACCCTTTTCCAAAAGTTTGTAAACTTCCAATATATGAATCGGGTTTTATCCACCGTTGATATCGGTCATCATTAACATCAACACCAAAAATGTTTTTAAAAGTCAGAGATGGTGTAAAGCGATACATTATTGTAAGGCCACTATTGATCTTGATCTGAGTTTGTGTCCATGTAGAATTTTCAACTCCTTCTATAGCGGTGCCAATTGTTTTTTGACTTAGGCCAGTGCTAGCTCCAAAGTTGGGTGTACCATCTGCCTTATAAGGATACTCATAGGGTTTTGCCCTCCATGACATTTGAAAAGTATTTCTTGTACTGTTTCCATACCACTCACCTTCTGATTGATCTATTTTGGACCAGCCTGCAGCAGTATTGAACTGAACAGTTAATTTATCTGCAACATGTTCTATATTGAATCGTGCTGTGTATCGTTTCAAATAGGCACGCATATCTGTACCCTCCTGGTCAAAGTAGCTTCCTGAAAGAAAGAAGTTTGTTCTTTCAGCTCCGCCACTAAGGTTAAGCTCATGTAGCTGTGAAAACCCCTGCCTGTAAAAGATACTCATCGTATTTGTATTAATATTTCCCATGCTGTCGAGAATAAAATTATACCTGGCCTGTGATGCAGCGTAAGGATTACTTGCAGGTGAGGTAGCTGGCAAACCTGCATAAGCAGGATTGCTTTTTCCATAAGTCCATCCCGGCGTACCGGTTGCTTTGATTCTTTCTTCATAACTAAGAATTTCACTACCGTTCATCATGTCAAAGTTTGTAGGCTGAGGTTTTTCGGTAAATCCGAATTGAGTGCGGTATTGAATATTTGTCGCACCCCTCTTACCCTTTTTTGTTGTGATCACAATTACACCTGTGCCCGCCCTTGACCCGTATAAAGCAGCTGCACTTGCATCTTTCAAAACAGTAATAGATTCAAAATCGTTTGGGTTAAGCGTTTGAAATGATCCGGCTGCGAGTGGCACACCATCCACAACATATAATGGCTGAGCAAAAGCTGCAGTAACAGATTGTACACCCCTGATCCACACCTGTGCGTTGGCTCCAGGTTGTCCCGAACCTGAATTTATCTGCAGACCTGCAGCTCTACCTTGTAATGCCTGGTCAAAGGATCCTACGGGTACTGTTTCAATATACTTTGAATCGATCTTAGAAGCTGAACCTGTAAACTTAGACTTTGATTCACGAGTGTACCCTGTAATAACAACTTCAGACAAGCTTTTATCTTCAGTGACAAGTGTGATTTGTAGATTCGATGAGGTTCCCAGATCCCGTGAAATTGAGGTAAAGCCAACCGAGGTAAAAGAAAGACTGCGTACCGAAGGACCAACCGTAATAGAAAACTCACCAAGAGAATTTGTCGATGTTCCCACCTTACCAGCAGTAACTGTGACTCCAACCAATGGGCTTCCTTTATCATCTGTCACCTTACCGGTAACAGTTCGATTTTGTGCTACTACAAACAGGAACATGGGAAGAAGTGCAATGAGAAGAATAATCTTTTTCATCAGCATATAATTTTGGTTAAAGAATGAAAATTGAAACCTGAAAACGTAATCGGACGTTTGAAATGACAGCACTAATTAAAAAATTGCTGTTATATAAATCAGGGAAAGAATCTGAAACATTAAAATTGTTGTCTTGAACCGCATAATTAAAACCTGAACTTATAAATGACAGGATTGACGTAACTTTATAACTCAGCTTTTTATTAATATCAATTTTAAATAATTATATGGAACATAAAAAAAAGCTAGAAGAACTTAATAAAGAATCTCTTCAGAAATTGGAAGACTACATAAAAACGAAAGGAACATTAAAAGATGAACATCATGAAAAAGTCCACAAAGCAAAAGAAGAATGGCAGCTTGCCTGGAACAAACTCATGGAAGCCCTTCTAATATTGGAACGGATAGAGATATAAAATATCTGCGTAACTTATACATCCATGCTTGATATTGTAATAGATGCCCGTGATGCCGCTATCAGCAAATCAATGAAGGTAAAACGTATCCTTCCTTTCAGACTGCGCAGAATGGTAGGGCCATTTATTTTTATGGATCATGCAGGCCCGGTGGTAGATATTCCTTCACAACCTTCGCAACTGGATGTGCTGCCGCATCCGCATATCGGTCTTTCGACAGTAAGTTATCTTTTTGGCGGACAGGTAACACACCGGGATAGTCTTGGTGTAGAACAGATCATTCGTCCGGGTGAAGTGAACTGGATGACAGCCGGCAAAGGCATTGCACATTCTGAAAGATTCGAAGATCCATCTGCACTGACAGGAGGAGAACTTGAAATGATACAAACGTGGGTAGCACTTCCTGAAAAAGATGAAGAAGCTCCACCGTCATTTAATAATTATACCCCGGATCAGCTTCCCATATTTACTGATAAAGATGTATGGATGCGACTCATTGCCGGTAATGCATACGGACTGAATAATATTGTAAAAACCAACTCGCCTTTGTTTTACCTGCATGTGATACTTAAACAAGGAGCAAGATTTGGATTACCTAAAGAACATCCGGAACGTGGTATTTACATTGCCAAAGGCAGTGTTGAATTGACAGCAAATATTTATCATCAAGGACAAATGCTGGTGTTTAATAAAGCATCTGATCCAATCATTCTTGCAAAAGAAAATACTACACTAATGTTGTTAGGAGGAGAACCGCTGGGTGAACGATTTATCTGGTGGAATTTTGTCTCTTCCCGTAAGGAACGCATTGATCAAGCAAAGGAAGATTGGAAACAAGGCCGCATTATATTACCACCAAACGATAATCAGGAATTTATCCCGCTGCCTGATGATAAATCAAGACCTGCTGGTGGTGCACCAAAACCAGAGCCGCTTTCATAATGTGTCAGGCAGTATTTACTTCTGGTGTTTATTAAGTTGTTACCTAAAACCTATTTCTGCAATACCAACTTTCTTAAAATTCTTTGTTCATTAATCAAGATGTCGCAGAAATAAATTCCATTCGTCATATTGCTTCCATCTATAGAAAATCTTTGCAGCCCCGCTGGTCTTTCACCCTCGTAAACTTTTTTAACCAAGCTGCCTTTTGTATCATAAAGATTAATACTTATTTTTTTTGTTGTTGGCAAGTTGAATTGAATAGTAACATAATTGCTGAACGGATTAGGATTTACTTTTAGTTGTAATTCTGCTTCTGCATTTTCCTTATTGACTTCGACGGAGTTATTGACAATTGATTTATTCACTTCCCCAACAAAAAATGGTCGCATCATATCATGCTCTTCGTGTGAAAGTATATGGCAATGCCAGACATATAAACCCGGTCTGTCAAACTTTGCGATCACTCGTGTTACTTCGCCAGGGAAAGTCACCCATGTATCTTTCCAACCCTGTTCATCGGGACCAGGATATTTTGGCTGGCCAACAAGCCTGATGTTAGTGGGCTTTCCATTCTCTTCATTTATTCTCGCAACAAATTTTTGTCGGTTGATCATTTGCATACTCACAAGATGCAGATGTATAGGATGAGCATCCATCGTTTCATTATACAATTCCCAGATCTCTGTACTGTTGAGTGATGGATTTTCAGTAAGCTCTTCACGGAAACCCAACATACCATCATTAACTGTTCCAAGTATCGGCATGATTCGTCCATACTCATCTTCTGTTTCATATAAAATAAGTTTTCGAGGAACAATATCTGTTTGTAAGGGAATAATTGGTGAACGTAATGTTGCCGGTAATGTTGTAAGCGGGTAATTTGTATCAAGCGGTTTATTTACTCTGAATGCCATAATACGTCCGGTTGTTTGCGGGTCAGGCGTAGCACCTCTTGGATAAGGTGTCTTTGCATTATTTTTTAAGATGATCGTTTGACCCCAAAGAGCAGGATCAGAAAAATCGAGAATGATATCTTTTCTTTCGCCTGGTGCAAGGAGCATCTGGTCTATTGCAAATGGTGAATAAAGAAATCCCTGGTCGCTCCCGATCTGAATGATCTGCTGACCTGATGACAAAAACAAATTGTAAAACCTGGAATCAGATCCATTCAATACCCTGAAGCGGTATTGTCTTGGTTCGACTTGTAAAACAGGCCAAGTCATTCCATTCACCAAAATAAAATCACCAAATACTTCTGGTAAAATACTTGGTTCAGGCGCCTCTTCTTCTTCGTTTGTTGAAGGATAAAATAATTGCCCTGTTGATGTGAACATTCTATCCTGGATCGCTAAACCCATATCATAAGGCGCAACGGGAAGCTTACCAGTTGTTTGCAGATTTATTTCGTTATTATCAGTAATTATATAATAACCTGCAAGTCCTGCATACACATTGAGACGAGTGACACCAAGTGCATGATCATGATACCAGATAGTGGCTGCTTCCTGATCGTTACTATAATAATAAGGTTCAATATCTCCTTTTATAAAACCCGGACCTTTTCTTGCAAAATTGGGAGTATACCAGTTATCTGGTAATCCATCACTTGCTGATTCAGTATGTCCGCCATGAACATGAGTAACAATAGGTACACCATAGGTTTGCCATGCAGGGTCATTTCCAAAAGCCCAATCTATTGATCTATCAATTGGCAAGAGATGAGGCAATGGCTGATTGCTGCTATTCACAAGATTGTTATGCCAAAACACACTGATGGGAACATCTTTCTTTGCCACGATTGTAGGCCCTGGATAAGATCCATTATATCCCCACACTGTAGTATTCAGATGTTGTTGTGTAGTTGGATCGATCAATCCCAGCCATTGATTGAACTGACTTATATTAATTGTAAATGTGCCCCCACTGCGTCCATCAATTACTGACGGAACTGGCAAAGGATTTACAAACTGAGTTTGGGTCCTGGGATCGAGAAGTGATTGTGCTTTGATTGTTGGAACGCAAAACCCAAAGAATAAAATGAAATTCCAAACAATTCTTATTGAGGTAATATTCTTATTCATAAGCATAAGTTTATGTTATTCGTAAAAGTTACCTATAACTTTTGTTTAAAAAAGATGAGGTATGTCAAACCTGCTGTTGAATTTTGTCGTATTGATATATGACGAAAGTGTAATGCTTTGCTCTACTTCGTTTTAAAGAAGGAGTAACGGAAATTTTTTTACCTCGTCGATATGTAGATGATCAACGGCCGGATGTCTAATACCGGACCATCTTCAAAATAAAATTAAGCGCTGAATAATCAACGATCAGGAAGGCGGGTTAAAATTTTTATCATCAGCAGAAGGGCCGTAGATAGAAGGCACATCAATATTGTTCAATCGCATATAAACTGTCAATTGTCCACGATGATGTACCCAGTGATTGATAGTAATACCAATATCGTTGATCTTTTTTGAAGTGTATAACACCTGGCCATTGGCTTTTAATGTGAAATTGCTTTCTAATGCCTCATCAGTTGCTGCTTGTAAAGCGCCTCTTGCAGCTTTCACATTATCTTCAAAATGTGCAACCAGTTCTGTTGTAGTTTTAGGAGATGCATGTTTGAATGTCACAAAGTCGATCTCACCGTCCGTCACCATATGTTTTATCCATAAAGGGATCTCTGCAACTAGTAAAGTAAGATAACCCATCGTCATTGATTTAGGATGAGGTTTATATTCGAAAAGTGTTTCGGGTATTCTTTCAAGGCAGGCATGTGTCGCCCTGTATTCTGTATTCAACTCACGAAGAAGAGATTCGGTTTTAATGGTACTCATATAAATTGTTTTTACAAATTTAAGTATTGATCATTTAAGCCGTTTGCGAGAATGCAAAAGTTTTCATCATCAACAAAAGGAGAATAGAATTACAAGTCAATTTCCTACCTTCAAGGAGCAATCATTAAACTATTTTTTATGTCAAACAAAAACTCAACACTTACTTATCGTTGGTTCCAGGAAGTTTGGAACAACAATCGTAAAGCTGCGATCGATGAATTGATGGATGATAATGCTGTTGTGCATGGGATTGAAGGTATTGAGGCTCCCGGTCCGGAAGGATTTAAAGTTTTCTACGACAGCTTCAAACAACAGTTTCCAAAGGTTCATGTCGAGGTAGAAGACACTGTTTGCGAAGGAGGTTATGAAACATCCCGCTGCAGAGTTACGGCAACTAATGCCAACAATCAAACGGTGACTTTTTCCGGAATGACGTTTTTACAAGTAAAAGATAACAAGATCCTTGAGGCCTGGAATAGTTTTGATTTTCTTTCAATGTATCAGCAACTCGGTTTCAAGATGGCTGCACCAGAGGAGATGTCAGCCTGATGTTTTAAAAAAATATCCTGGTTGACTTTGGGACTTATCAGCATGCGGTGATAACAATCGCGATGCACAACGCATTTATATATGCATATTTAAGGTTTTTTAAACTCTTTAAAATTTTCATTTATATACAACAGCATTTTTTCCCTATTGTTTTTTCTGCAAAAGGAATAAGAAGGACGATAAAGAGCCATAAACCTTGATAAAGAATCACCACGCAACCCGGTAAGTCTTGTCACCCACTCCACAGGAAAACAGTGGTCAATATAATCCTCTTCTTCTTGCTTTATAAGTCGTTTTTTTAATTGTCGCTTCTGTTTGGCTTCATGTGAGAAAAAACTAAAAGGGCTTAATGATATGCCAAATCCATTTGAAGGTGTGTTGCGGCCAGTAATGCCGGGTTGTTTTTCATAAATATTACTATAATAATTTCGCCGTGCCAGCGAGTCTGCCTGGTAGCTGCTGGTTACAGTTACATTTTTTAAAGTAAGGATCTGTTTATACAATGTCACATCATATTGTATTAACAACATATGGTAAGCTACTGTCACAGTATCGGGTCTGAATCCTGTTATTGAAAAAACAAGCCGCTCTCCTTCTGCGGCGGCAATCGCATAATTACCATCAGTGCCCGAGCGGGCAAATTGTTTTGTGTTGAGATTATAAACATTCACAGCAACAATTACTGAATCAGTTTCGGCATCATATATTTTTCCTTTTACAATAAGCTGGGCATCGATCTGGCTGCAAATGCAGAGTGAGAATAAAACAGTGACTATTAGCCGGGAGATCATTGTTAAAAATAAGAAGCAACGAATTATTCATTTTTATAGATGAGGCAAATGTTTGTTAAATCAATTTCAAATAATATTAATTGCTGAGAACGACCCTGCAATTATTTGAGATCTTAATAAAATAAAAAAAACCAATCTTCCTGTTGTTTAAGAAAATCTGTGGGAAATAACCGAAATGCAGCCGTGGAAAAAAATATCTTATTGTTTAATGACCTTGCTTGAAGAGATCATATTATAGCCCTTATTCACCTGTATTACATAAATTCCTTTTGCAAGCTGTGCCGCTTCAGTAATATTAATACTATTATTTCCAGTATTAACCGTAACATTTTTCGCCAACATCTGCTGACCGCTTACATTAAACATTCGTATTGTGATCGTTTCTTTTTCAGCAGCAGTATAATTAATAATAAAATTGTTTGTAAATGGATTAGGAGCAGCGTATACGCTGCCTGGTTTGTGATTAAACTTCACTATTCTCGTCTGTGTGTATTTGACATCGCCATCCAATTCAACTGCTTTGATTCGATAGTAAACAATATTTGATTGATTATTCACAAATCTATCACTGTACCTATAGTCTGTTCTTCCTTCTATAGATGCCACCTGCTCGATTGTTGAAAAACTGCGACCATCATAGCTTCGCTGAATTTCAAATACCGTTTGACGGTCAAATTCCGCAGACCATAACAAAAGAGGAATGTCCTTAGAAACTAGTACATCAAAAGACTTCCAGTTAATCGCAAGAGGTACTTCTAAAAGTATTTCAACTGAACAGCCAAAAAGATAGCTTCTCAGGGAATCGGGAGCTCCCCATGCATTGTAAATAACGTTAGGTCTTACCGTATTAGCAGCTTGATTATCGAATATTGTTGATGAAGAAGCTCTCGTAATATCATTCATTTTTATTGTATCGGTTGTTACGCCAAGAACTCCAACCGTTCCAGCACTTATTGACGTTGTTCCGTAAAAATATAAAAGAGCAGGCCCGGTCATCGCGCCACCCGACTGCGAATAATTTCTGCCATGTACAATTGGTGGAGTAGCGCCACCAATCAATACATTTTGGAATACTCCGCCGGAACTGATAGTAATATCTGAATTCCTTGCCCACAAATAACTATAATTATAAAAATTACCGTTAGAAATGAATATGCCACCAGAGGCCTCCATCCGGCAATGATTTGTTATTGATGAAGCGCCTGAATTCATCGTTATACTACCGGTGACAACAAAATTTCCCTGATTATCTAATACGCCTCCGCTAGCCTTGAAATTTCCCGATACATTAAAATCTTTGTAATTGATAAAAGATGAACCGCTATTCATTTGAAAGTCGCCGCTGGCATTGATAGTCTCATAATTAACCATAACATTATTGTCGTCTCCGGTAACCCCGTTCATAACAACATTGCCTGAAAAATTGATCGTTCCACCGTAATGATTTGTCCATGTCTGATTGTTGCCTTTTATTGTCACGGCTCCAAGATTTACCATGCCGTAATTATGCATTGTAAAACCTGTATTCGTGATCAACGGCGAAGTAAATGTGAAAGTTCCATAAACATACATTGTACCGCTTGCACTATTACCATTTGTATTCGGAAAAGTGGACGGCTGGAAAACAGCAAGATCTGAAACAGTAATGGTAGCCCCCGACGGAAAAGAATTGATAGTGCCGGTAAAGGTGCCCGAAGGTATTAAAAGATTATCGCCGGATGTTAGGGTATAGGTGTTTACGGAGCCATCCCATATATAATTAGTGGCATAAGTGAGCTTGCCAACCAGCAATGTAACAACAGTTAAAAATAGTGATAGGGTAAAATTACGTTTCATAGTTTTCAATAGGTCTCACACTTTGGGATATTGAACTTCAATTACAATAAACCTACGCCGAAAGGATACGCAAACATAAGGCAGTAAATACTATTTTGCAAGTAGGAAAATTACTTGTCATCAACAGAATAAAAGACCGGCACTTGCATTTTCAGATCTCCAGAAACTTGATAAATGTACCCTCAAACACTGGATCGGATAGAATATAAAGATCCATTCGACACAAGATCATCATAAAAATCAGCTGCATGAGGTGCCCCCCGTATAATTTAAAGAGACAGCTTGTCGATAAAAGGGTTTGAAAACATTTAAACAAAGAGATGATTTTGTACGCAGGTAAGCTGAATTAAAATATTGCTAGCATAACGCACAGGTTATGCACCCCAAATTTTCGAAGTTTTGAATTTTAATT
>DASYQG010000593.1:0-4290 GCA_036005825.1 Chitinophagaceae bacterium
AAAGTTGAAAATATTATCAGATGTCCATGCATGTTCATCATCACCGATCAACAAACGATTTGGATCTGCGCTGAGTGTTGTTTTACCGGTCCCGCTTAAACCAAAGAAAATAGCAGTGTCTCCATTTTCTCCCATGTTTGCACTGCAATGCATGCTCAGCACATTTTTTTCCTGTGGTAAAATGTAATTCAGGATCGTGAAAATTCCTTTTTTCATTTCGCCAGTATAACCAGAACCAGCGATCAGGATCATTTTATGTTTAAAAGAAACAAGTGAAACATTATGTTGTCTTGTGCCACATTCGTTCGGATCAAGTTTCAAACCGGGGCATGACATTACATGCCACTCAGGTTTAAAATTTTCAAGCTCTTCCTCGGTCGGTCTTAAAAACATATTGTATGCAAAAAGATTACTCCATGGTTTTTCATTTACAACACGAATATTGAGACGATAACGGGGATCAGCACAGGCATAGCAATCTCTTACCCATAACTCCGGAAGTTTGTCCAGGTAATCGATCATTTTTTTATAAATGATATGATAATATTTTTCATCAACAGGGATATTAAATTCATTCCAATGAACAGTGTTTTCAGTGATCTCATCTTTCACTGTGAACTTATCTTTTGGACTACGTCCTGTAAACTCACCAGTTTGAATTACCAGTGCACCTGTGTCGTTTAAAACTCCTTCTCCAAGACGAAGTGTGTCAAGAACCAAGTCGCCGGGAGAAGTTTGATAATGAACATTTTCGGAGAACTTTAAAACAGACTTCATGAGATTTTTGGTAGGAAACGAAGTGGTCGGGACTGACATAGCCAAGCTTTTATTTTAAGTGTTGACGGCAAAGGTAGGGCACAAACCCTATTCGAAACAAACAAGTGTTCGTAGCACACATTATAACGTAACGAAACTAAAAATAGTCTGTAACTAAAAGTCGTTGATTAATAGTACTATTGCAAAAGCATCGATTGAATTTTTTATTAATTGTTTTTTATCAACTTTTGGGGATAACGACAGACATCTGGCTGAACCCTCAGGCTTATCTTTAAAAATAATTTTTGTAATGAAATATCTTCCGCTAAACCCGCAGATCTTTATTCAAAACAGGCAACGATTTGCAAAAGAGATGGCGCCCAATTCGATCGCCATTTTTAATAGCAATGATGAGTTGCCAATGAACGCCGATGCGCTTTATAAGTTTAAACAAAACTCCGATCTGTTTTGGCTGACGAGTGTTACACAGGAAGACAGTATGCTGATCCTTTTCCCGGATAATCCTGAAAAAAAGTTCCGTGAAGTATTGGTGTTGGTCCGACCAAATGAATTGAAAGAAAAATGGGATGGCAAAAGATTGCGCAAGGAAGAAGCAATTGCTGCTTCAGGTATTGAAAACATTGTTTGGCTTGATAGCATTGAACCGTTATTACAAAAATGGATACATTGGAGTGATAATATTTATTTGAATACAAACGAACATGATCGCAAAGTCAACTGGGTGCCGGTAAGAGATTATCGTTATGCTGAGGAAATGAAAAGAAAGTATCCTTTACATAATTATAAACGCAGTGCACAAATTTTAAAAAGACTTCGGGCAATTAAAACGCCATTAGAAATTGAAGTTTTACAAAAAGCAATTGATATAACTGATAATACTTTCCGTCGTTTACTTCAATTTATAAAACCAGGAATATGGGAGTATGAGATTGAAGCCGAAATATTTCATTCGTTTTTAATGCAAAGAGCTACTGGTGCGGCTTATGGAAGTATTATTGCCAGCGGCGACAGGGCAAGAACTCTTCATTATATCTCAAACAACCAGGAATGTAAAACTGGTGAAATGATATTAATGGATTTTGGTGCAGAGTATGGGGGGTACAATGCAGATCTTACAAGAACAATTCCTGTAAATGGAAAGTTTACAGCAAGGCAGAAAAAAATATATAATACATGTCTTGATCTGCATAATCGTTGTAAAGAAATTTTAAAGCCAGGAATTTCTATTATGGAATATCATGAAAAAGCTGGTGATGTAGCAACAGAATTATTTTTAAAAGCTGGCTTGTTGAAAAAATCGGATGTAAAAAACGAAGATCCTGATAACAGGGCTTATCGAAAATATCTTTATCATGGTATTTCACATCATCTTGGAGTTGATGTTCACGATCTTGGTACAATGACAGAGCCAATAAAAACAGGAATGGTGTTTACAGTGGAGCCTGGTATTTATATTGAACAAGAAGGAATGGGAATACGAATTGAAAACAATATTTGGATAACCCGAAATGGTAATAAGGACCTGATGAAAAATATTCCGATAACAGTAGAAGAAATAGAATCATTGATGAAACGATAGGTCCACGGTCCATAGTCAACAGTCCACAGAAAAAATGAAATGGCATTTAAATTTGAAAGTTTAAAAATATGGCATTTGTCTCTGGAACTCACAGATGAAATAGATTTGCTCGCACAAAGTTTTCCTAAGCATGAAATTTTTTCTTTAGCAACTCAAATTAGGAGAGCCGCAAATTCTGTTTCGTTGAATATTGTAGAAGGATCAACTGGTCTGACAAACGCTGAGTTTAAAAGATTTCTTGTAATTGCTAATCGTTCAGCATTGGAAGTGGTTGGTTGCTTATATTTGGCAAAAAGAAGAAATTATCTTTGTGAAGAAAAGTTTAATGAGCTTTATAGTAAAGTGGAAACATTGGTGAAAATGATACAAGCATTAATTAACACATTAAAAGAGTAATACCATGGTCTGTCGACTATGGACTGTTGACTAAAATAAACATGAAACAAATCCCGAACCTCTTTACTTTACTCAATCTTTTTCTTGGCACTACTGCCATCATTTTTATTTTACAAACAGGGCAAACCATCGCATTTATAAATAATGAAGGTTATACAATGGTGGATCTTCCTGAAAAAATTACCTGGGGAGCCATTCTTATTTTTTGTGCTGCAATTGTTGATTTCCTTGATGGCTTTCTTGCCCGATTAATGCAAGCCACTTCACCAATGGGTAAACAATTGGATTCATTAAGTGATGTGGTAAGTTTTGGAGTAGCACCGGCATTGATCATTTACCAGCTTTTAAGGATCAGCTATGCACAGGAAGAAAATGGATTGGATGTTTCTATTGCATTTCTTTTACCGGCTCTAATAATTGCATGCGCAGCAGCATGGCGCTTAGCAAAATTTAATTTAGATGAATCACAAGAATATTCTTTTAAAGGATTACCTACACCGGCAGCGGGGCTTTTTGTTGCTTCATTGCCGCTTATTCTTCATTTTCCACCTAATATGATCAACATCACTGATTTCATATTAAACAAGTGGATATTGTATCTAATAATTATTCTTCTTTCTTTTTTAATGGTAAGTAATTTACCGTTGATAAGTTTTAAGTTTAAAGACTTTAGCCTTAAAAATAATTTACCCAAATATTTAATAGTAATAATTGGAGTTGTCGCTGCTATTTTTTTACAATGGATCGCTGTTCCAATATTACTGGTGACTTATGTTATTGTATCTTTGCTCTCTAAAAATAAATCCGCATGACATATACAGTTCAGATAAAAGTGATGCCCTTAAAAGAATTGCTTGATCCGCAAGGCAAAGCTGTGATGGGTGGACTTCAAAATCTTGGTTTGAGTGGAGTTGAAGATGTGAGAGTAGGAAAAAATATTACGCTCCAGTTAAATGCTTCTTCCCCAGAGCAAGCAAAGCAACTTGCTGAAGAGGCAAGTAAGAAGTTATTGGCAAATCCCGTGATGGAATATTTTGAGGTGTCAGTAAATTAGCATACCGGCACATTAGCATATCATGCTTTATATCGTTCCTACTCCGATCGGAAATTTAAAAGATATTACTCTCAGGGCATTGGATGTTTTGAAAGAAGTGGATCTTATTCTTGCAGAAGATACACGGACGAGTTCTCATTTATTAAATCATTACCAGGTCACAAAACCTATCTCTCCCTATCATCAACACAATGAACATAAGGTGTTGCAGCACTTAATTGATCAATTAGTGGCCGGAAAAAATATGGCATTGGTAACCGATGCTGGCACACCGGGAATTTCTGATCCTGCTTTTTTATTAATAAGAGAATGCATTAAAAATGATATCAGGATAGAATGTTTACCCGGAGCCACTGCTTTTATTCCAGCATTAGTTAATAGTGGCATTCCAACAAACCGGTTTGTATTCGAAGGATTTCTTCCATTGAAAAAAGGGAGGCAAACTCTTTTAAAGTCTTTGGTTGAAGAAGAAAGAACAATGATC
>DASYQG010000594.1:0-4058 GCA_036005825.1 Chitinophagaceae bacterium
TAATAACGTTCCTCTTTTTGTTGCATCAGGTATTCGTTTTGCCGCTTATAAAGTGCAGCCTGATCAAAAGGAAATTGAAACCACGCAACAGGATGAGGCGAATAAATTCATATCGTCATTTACAGTAAAGAACAGTGTTGCGGGTTTTCAAAATGCAGAGATCATTGTAGTTGTTTCTGATCCATCGGGTAAATCTGTCAATCCCGAAGTTTGGGATGCAGGGAGTTTCGAAACAAAGACCGAAGGAAGAAAAGTATACACTCGTAAACTTTTATTTGAATACAATAAAGGTGAAACGAAACGATTGCAATTTTCCCTTGAACCTGAAAATTTTGAAAAAGGAACTTATAAACTCAGTCTATACTACAATGGTATTCGTATTGGCGAATCAACCTGGAAACTTGGTTGATTTTATTTTTATATAAATAAAAACGGTCTCGTGTTAAGCGAGACCGTTTTCTTTTCTGTTCATATTTATTAGAAAATATTATATCCATAACTAACATAATACAAACCTCCCACGGCTGGACTTCCATACCCGGTTCTGGCATAATGATTAACAAAATTTGTACAACCCAATCTGAACATGCTTTTGCTTTTTGGTAATCTGTAGCTTACCTGCGCATCTATCCATGTAAATGCAGGTAAGGTACCAGCTACAAAAGTTCCTTCATAATGATTTACATCCTGCCATTTTGCAATAACATTAAATCCAATTCCTTTGTAAACATTGTCATTTCTTAAGCCGAGATTATAACGATAATGCGGAGCGTTGAAAAAACTAACTTCATTTACAGCAAGATTTCTGAGTTCGTCAGAGAATAAGTTTCCAGAGAGAATATATTTTTTATAAAAGTTATATTCAATACCAATACCCCAGCCGACTGATTTTATTTGCTGGCTGGAATTCTGCTTATAAGTTAAACTATTGCTGCTAAAGCTTGAATAAACCTGCCAGTTTGCATTATTATCAGTTGCCTGAACTACAGTTTGGTTAATCAGGAAGTTTTCATACCTGCTGTAATAGTAATATGCGTCAACCAATAATTTTTTCGCAATAACGCCTCTATAACCAATTTCATAAGATTTTACTGTTTCAGGTATAAGCTCATTAAATGGAGCAATTTTCAAAAGATTTGAGTCGGCTATTGTGTGGGCTCTGTAGTCAAGTACGCTTTCAACTGTGTAACCAGGTTTAGCCGTTGAATTTAACTGATAAAAGGTTTGAAATTCGGGTAAGCTGCCAATAAGGTAATTTGTACCGCCGCCCAACCTTAAGCTGATATATTGATCCTGGTTGACCGGAAACCGGTAAGCACTTTGATAAGAGAGCCGGATAAAATGATCTTTTGCAGCCTGTATGACAGCAGCGATACGAGGAGTGAACTTGCCATCAAAATTGGTTTGTTTATCATACCTGCCAGATGCGGTTAAAGTCAAAATATCTTTAAATAATTTTTTCTTTAGCTGTATATATCCTCCGGTTTCGTTCAGTTTAATTGAACCAGTAGTATCCGAAAAAATCGTTCCTTTTGAATCCAGGATCCATTGTTTCCACTGAGCACCTATTGTCAATTCAACCACGTTGGAAAAATCTAATGCATCAGAAAGATTCAATTGGCCTTCTGCAGCCCACAGATCAGATCTATCAAGAAATTTTGAGCCCCCTGGTTTATTTACAGGGGTTTGTTTTATAGTGTTTGAAGCTGTTATAAATTGTGACGTGCCTGGTAAAAACCGTGGAGAACCTGCTATGGCAGCACCGGTATATGGATTAACTGTACCATAATCAAAAATTTGTCTCAATGAATTATGGATGGTTAAATCAGATTGAACGGGTAAAATCCCCAGTCCCATATTTCGTCTTACTTCGGAAAAAGTTCCAATATATTGAGGGAACCAAACCGTACCACTTGGTCGTGCAGCTTCATTTAAAAATGCCCCGACTGCATCACCAATATAAGACCCGCCGGCATTTTCTTGCGTTGTATAAGCCCTCACAAACCAATCTCTTGCTTTGAACTCAAGCTTATGCTGGCCAATCTTAAAATCTTTAAGTGAGTAACGGTTGGCGCCTGTGTAAACTGAAGTACCTGTACCAAAGTAAGAATTCCAAGAGGCCTCGATATGTTCATTTATTTTCCAATGGATGCCACCAGTGAATTTTACGTTCATTGTGTTGTAATCAACAAGATCTTCTTCATTATACCCCGTTCTTGTTACACTGGCGCCGTTGTAGTATCCATTCTTTCTCCCATTATAAAATGGAAACATATTATCAATATTTGGTTTGATAGCTGGATTATTAATTACAGCAAGAACCTGGGGAGGAAACCCGGGAAACGTATAAAAGCCGCCAATCTGCGAATTAGTGGGATAACGGGGATTACCTATTGCTCCATAATAAGCATTTAATAAGCTAACCACATCAATCTGGTTACCGGTTGCAGACAAAATCCCTCTCCTTGTAAGGTCTTGTACATAATAGGAAAATGCATCCATATTAATACTTGTTTCATCGCCATACGTGTTGATGCCGTTATAGTCCGTCTTATCAGTACGGTTGCCAGTCGAAGCATGAAATAAGCCATCCGCAGCTAACGTTTTATTATCATAGTCTTCTGCCTGCCAATCAGCACCTTTCAAAATCTCACCGGTAATTTTGAAGGCAACCTTGTTTTTGATTGCCTTTGCCCATCGTAGTGACCAATTGTAATAAGGTTGTGCGGTTCTTTGCTTGCCATCCGCATGCATTATACCCTGTTTCATGTTAAAACTCAGCCCCTGATACTTAAAGGGGTTTTTACTGGATATAAGTACCGTTCCGTTCATACCTCCTGATCCATATAATGCAGAAGAGGCACCAGACAGGATTTCGACATTATCTACATCTAAATCCGTCAAACCAACGATAGCACTCACAGAAAAATTAAGTCCCGGCGCTTGGTTGTCCATCCCGTCTACCAATTGATTTAAACGAGTATTTCCACTACTAACAAAGCCTCTTGTGGTAATTGTACGAAAGGTCAGACTTGCCGTATGTACATCCACTCCCTTAAGATTAGCTAAGGCTTCATAATAATTCGGCGCAGCAGCATTTTTTAGAGCTGAACCACCAAGTCTTTCAATAGTAACAGGAGCTTCCAGGATCCTTTGTTGAGAACGGACAGCAGCAACAACAACTTCTTGTCCAAGTGTTGAAACAGAAACGAAATCAATTTCAAGAGCTGTTGACGCGTTACTCACTTCTACTTCTTTTGATTCAAATCCAACAGAAGTAAATACTAAAGTCAGCGGTAACTTTGCTGCCGTAGAAATAGAAAAGGCACCTTTATCATCAGTGTAGGTGCCCAAAGAAGATCCTTTAATAGCAACGGACACGGCGGGTACTCCTTCTTTTGAGATGGAATTGCGGACTGTTCCGCTGATGGTTACGGTTTGCGCCAAAGCTTGTAAAGAAAATAATGCAGTAATCAGGCAAGCAGCCGTAAAGCGCAGGCTTGTACTCATATTAGGTAATTTTGGTTTTAGAAATTGTAATGGAAAAGTAAGAATAGTAATTTGGATGTAAAAATCTAATTTTTAGTCACTAAGGATAAATTGTTGAAATCTTAAACCGCCTGTTATTGGGCAAATTTTCTCACCGGTTTACTTTCGGGCATGCCTAATTTCAACTTCCCAAATCAAAGCAATTTTTACCAGGGAAAAGTAAGAGATGTTTATTTTATCGGCAATGATTGGCTGGTGATGATCTCTTCTGATCGTATCTCGGCATTTGATGTCATCCTGCCCCGCCCTATTCCATTCAAAGGACAGGTGCTTAATCAAATTGCAGCCTACATGCTTGGTGAAACCCGGGACATTTGTAAAAATTGGTTGGTTGATGTGCCTGCTCCCAATGTTTCTATTGGAAACAAATGTGAACCTTTCAAAATTGAAATGGTTGTTCGTGGCAATCTTGTTGGTCATGCATGGAGAACATATAGTTCCGGCAAAAGAATTTTATGCGGCGCTACAATGCCCGATGGATTAAAAGAAAATGATCTTTTTCCAGAACC
>DASYQG010000595.1:0-3742 GCA_036005825.1 Chitinophagaceae bacterium
GTTCCGATGATGGAAGTACAGCAATAAAGTCAAAAATCAAAAGTAAAAAGTTAAAAGTCTCTTTCTTTATTGGAGACTTTTTAATCTGCTAATGCCTTTATTCATAAATTGCTCCTTTAAAATCATAATTCATGTATAAAAGGTTTTTGGTTGGGATTACTATTTTATTTTTTGTTTCTGCAAATGCACAAGTAAAATCTCCTGATGAATTTTTAGGTTACAAAGTTGGTACCCGTTATACTCCACATTGGAAGATCGTCAGTTATTTTCAGCATGTTGCTGCCAATGCTACTACTAATGTAAAATTGGAGCAGTACGGACAAACGAATGAGGGCCGCCCTCTGTTAGTTACATTCATTTCTTCTGCTGATAATATCAGTCGCCTTGAGCAAATAAGATTAAACAATTTGCGTCTTGCAAATCTTGCAAAAGACAAAGCAGCACCAATAGAGGAAGGTGCTCCGGCAATTGTTTGGTTAAGTTATAATGTACATGGCAATGAAACATCCTCGTCCGAAGCGGCGATGATGACAATATGGGCTTTGGTTGATCCATCAAATACAAAAACAAAAGAGTGGTTAAAGAATACGGTCGTTGTTATCGATCCATGCATCAATCCTGATGGAAGGGATAGGTATGTAAATTGGTTCAACTCTATTGTCGGAAAAAATATGAATCCATCATTGAATGCAAGAGAGCATCGTGAACCGTGGCCAGGAGGAAGAACCAATCATTACAATTTTGATCTCAACCGTGATTGGGCCTGGCAAACACAAATAGAGAGCCAGCAAAGAATGAAAATGTATGATCAATGGATGCCTTATGTGCATGTAGATTTTCATGAGCAGGGAATAAACAATCCATATTATTTTGCTCCTGCTGCTCAACCATTTCATGAAGTGATCACACAATGGCAAAGAGATTTCCAGGTGATGATCGGAAAAAATCATGCAAAATATTTTGATGCGAATGGCTGGTTATATTTTACGAAAGAAGTGTTTGATCTTTTTTATCCAAGTTATGGCGATACTTATCCAATATACAACGGCGCAATAGGAATGACATATGAGCAAGGTGGCGGCCCTGCTGGAGGTTTGGGTGCATTAACTGATGAAGGAGATACTTTAACGTTGCTGGATCGTGCAACACATCATTATACAACAGGATTAAGCACAATAGAAGTTTCATCGCAGAATGCATCAAGGCTAGTCAAAGAGTTCAGAAAGTTTTTTAATGATGCAGTAACCAATGGAGTGGGGGAGTATAAAACTTATCTCGTAAAGAATAGTAATGCAGACAGAGAAAGAATTAATTCCTTAATGACTTTGCTTGATAAGAATGAGATTCAATATGAATTTGCTGGCGGAAATTCAAGAGGTACATTTACGGGTTACAATTATTTTTCTGGCAAGGAGGATATGTTTACAATCGAACAAGGTGATCTTATGGTTCATTCTCAACAACCAAGATCAGCTATGATAAAAGTATTATTTGAACCAAAAAGTAGACTCGTTGATTCCAATACATATGATATAACTGCATGGTCATTGCCTTATGTTTATGGAGTAAAAACATTTGGCTCTAAAACGAAACTTCCATCATCGGCAGGAGCAAAACCGTCAGTGATTACAAATAACGTAAATGATGCTTATGGGTATGTTATTAGCTGGCAAGGAGTACAAAGTGTAAAAACATTGACAACTTTAATGAAACAGGGGGTGAAAGTTCGTTTCTCAGAAACTCCTTTTGAAATTAATGGTCAACAATTTGACCGGGGTTCATTGATCATTATTAAAAAAGGGAATGAGAAATTTGGTAATTCACTTTCCTCGATTATAAACCAAACATGCAACGCAAATAATGTAAAAGCAAATACTATTACCACCGGATTCGTTGATAAAGGATTTGATTTTGGTAGTGGAAAAATTCATTTCATGAAAGCTCCCCGTGTTGCTTTATTAACTGGTGAAGGAGTTGGTTCAAGTTCAGCCGGTGAAATTTGGAATTTCTTTGAGCAATCAATTGACTACCCGATCACATTGGTAAATGCAAATGATTTCGCAAGAATTAACTGGAGCGATTATGATGTCATCATTATGCCTTCAGGTAATTATAGGTTTCTAACTGAAAAAACTTCGACCGATCAATTGAAAGACTGGATCAATAAAGGCGGAAGGTTGGTTGCACTAGAAGGAGCCGTTGGGCAATTGTCAAGAACTGACTGGGCGATCAAATCAAAAAAATCGGATGATGCATCTGATAAAAAAGATCCTTATGCTTCTTTGCAGGTTTATGGGGAAAGAGAAAGAGAATCTATTTCTTCAAATATTCCAGGTTCAATTTTCAAAGTACAACTGGATAACACCCATCCACTGGCATTCGGTTATCCAAATTTTTATTACACACTAAAACAAGATGATGATTTGTATGAATTCATAAAAAGTGGTGGATGGAATGTAGGGGTCTTGAAAAAAGATAGCCAGGTTTCCGGATTTGTTGGTTCTGCATTAAAAGATAAGTTGAATGATGAGTTGGTTTTTGGTGTGCAGGATATGGGTGGTGGCAAAATTGTGTATCTCACCGATAATCTTATGTTCCGCAATTTTTGGGAAAATGGTAAGTTGATGTTTTGCAATGCAGTGTTTATGGTTGGGCAATAATTGAGTTCTCCTTAATATAGGGGAAAACATCTCATCTTTTATAAAAACCGGTTTTTGACTTCCAATATTGATTGCTGTCAAAACCGGTTTTGAATTTCTACGATATTTCTAAAAGAGATGCAACCGCAATGTAGCTTTACATCATCAATCAATGAAATGAACACCAACTACCATACTGACAACTTTATTTCTATTGACTCTTTGATCCGGTTTACAATTTATAATACTTCTCCTCCCGGAAAAATGGAATAGCAATACGCTATTCGTAGCGTTCCCTTCTTACAGGCAAATATGAAACACAATTCAGCAATCGCTGTTGTTGACAAGATGTGTGCATTGAACTATGGCATCGTATTGATTTTTTTTATTTAAACAATATTTTCAATTATTAATTTTTAAATCATCATGGAAAAATCAGAATTGATCAGGTGGGGTCTCATCATTGGCATCCCATTATTTCTTTTATTGTTTTACAAGTTTATTCTCCGCTTCTTTTTCGGATTAGTAATAGTTCCGGAAGACAGGATAGGACTTGTTACAAAAAAGTTTGTTTTATTTGGTAAACAGGAATTACCTGAAGGACATATAGTTGCTACTAATGGTGAAGCCGGTTACCAGGCTCAAACATTACCTCCGGGTGTTTATTTCTGGAAATGGATATGGCAATACTCGATCACATTTCAACCATTTGTTATAATTCCAACCGGTAAATTAGGATTAGTAATGGCCAAAGACGGAGCAGAAC
The DNA here is from genome assembly GCA_036005825.1 of Chitinophagaceae bacterium. Taxonomy (GTDB): domain Bacteria; phylum Bacteroidota; class Bacteroidia; order Chitinophagales; family Chitinophagaceae; genus VBAS01. Next base: position 3,406 of record DASYQG010000595.1, read on the forward strand.
TTGAAACAGGCGCCATACTTGCCCGCAAAGTTGAGTGTGATACATTTCAAAGCGCTGAATCATTTTTGAAAGCTGGCGGCCGGAAAGGACGACAAACAGATATTATTGCACCGGGTTCATATCGTATCAACACTTTGTTATTTGATATTGAAATAACAGACCTTATCAGTATTCCTGATAACGCAGTAGGCGTAGTAACCACGATGGAAGGAAAACCATTGGAAGAAGGAAAAATTGCCGGTAGAATTATTGATGATGGTAATAAATTCCAGGACGTAGATAAATTTTTGGATAGTGGCGGTTATAAAGGATTGCAGGAACAAGTAATTCTTGCTGG
>DASYQG010000596.1:0-3019 GCA_036005825.1 Chitinophagaceae bacterium
CCTCACCATATAAAACAGCATCATATTTTAATACAGGGATACCTTCATATTCACCTTCAAAAGTTTTGTTAGCAATTGCCTGCTGCATTTTTGTAAATGAAAATACAGGGATCGTAGCTGCCAGTTTACCACTTGCAACTATATATTCTCCTGTAGGATCTGTATCGCAACCATGCGGCGATTTTGGACATGGTATCATGTAAACCATATCGGCCAGTTCTTTTGAATCAAGTACGGTAACCTCTGTTTCAATAACAGAAGTAGCGCCATGATTTTTTTCATCATAAATATTATGAGCATACTTTACGGATTGTTTTTGTCCTTTACCGGCTTTTAAATATTCTTCAGCTTTTTTCCAGTTTACAGCAATAATAAAGTCTTTGTCTTTTTGCGATGCATTTACTTCCAGCAGTGTATTGGCTCTTTCTGAATTATAGCAACTGAAAAACATCCATCCGTGAGATTTTCCTTTTCCGGCACGTGCCAGGTCAAAATTTACTCCCGGCATTAAGATCTGGAATGCAATGCTCATATTACCCGAAGTTTTATCAACACTGACAAAACTCACAGTCCCTTTGAAATTACTTTTATATGTATTAATAGGAACATCACCATTCGAATTGTCCATCGGTATGCTGAAACGAGTACCCGCAATAACATATTCTGAGTTTTCAGTAATGAAAGGTGAAGAGTGATTTCCGCCACTATTGGGAATTTCAATTATCTCAGCTGTGCGAAAAGTTTTAAGATCAACCCTTGCAATACGTGGAGTATTATTGCCATTTGCAAAAACCCAACGACCATCTTGTATACCATCCGTTTCTGATAATGCTATATGGTGAAGATCATCCCATGGAACAAAACCATGTGATGTGTTGAGCATTGGTTTCGTTTCTTCGCTGAATCCATACCCTTTTTCAGGATCAACAGAAAATACAGGGATGACACGGAGTAAACGTCCCGAAGGGATACCATAAACGGACATCTGACCGCTGAAACCACCAGATACAAAGCTATAGAATTCATCATATTTTCCGGGAGCTACATAAACTTTAGCAGCTGCGTCGCCACTAACAGCCGATTGAGTTCCTTTAGGTTTACAGCTCTGCAACCATACGATTGGAAAAGCTACCGCAACAAGCAATAGCGTTTTGAAAGGAGAGTTCATGTTATTTGTTTTATCGTTATGAGTAATTGTTTTCTATCGTTCAATTCCAATCGTTGTATTCATTACTATGAATATTATAAGAGCAGGTGAAAATTATTTTTCGCCGTCATTGTTTCTCATGAATTCCACAACTTTCCTAGCATCTTCCTTGCTCAGGTTTTGATTCGGCATACGAACCATACATTGCTCTAAAAGTTTTTGTGCTTCGGGATCTGTTTCAAGCATCATATCCACATTCATTGCCATGTTCATGATCCAAACAGGTTGCCTTCTTTTGGTTACATTTTTCCAACCCGGGCCAACAAGTTTTTCTTCAGTAAGCCGGTGACAACTCTGGCATTTCAATTCATAAATGTTTTTTCCTCCTGCTACCCATTCTGCATTTAATGGATTGGTTACAGTAATATCACTTTCCTTCATCTGAGCTCCATGTGTTTCCGGTTGATTTTTTGTCAGCTCCTGTACATCGAGTGGCTTGGCTTCTTTAACTCCCTCTCCGCAGGCTGTAAATAAAATTGCGCCAGTGAAAGCAAGTGTCGCAACAAAAAGAGATTTAGATTTCATATACTATTTTTTTGATTAAAAGACATCAGACTCTTATTAGAGATGACAAAAGTATCTAGCCTTGATTCGGTCAATCATGACATGTGTCAAAAAATGGGATGAGTTTAATCACCTGCATACGAAAACAGCAAGATTAATTTTGATAAAATTTTTTCATGTTTTTATCAAAATCCTTTGGATATGCCTTGCGGGGCATATTATACATAGCGGTTATGCAGGATGAGCATCGAAAAGTTCAGATCGACGAGATCGCAACAAAATTATCTGTGCCGAAACATTTCCTTGGAAAGATCATGCAGCAGATCGTTAAAGCAGGCCTCTTAAAATCTACGAAAGGTCCTTATGGAGGGTTTTATCTCGCAGCTGAAACACTGAATACGCCTGTGATAAAGTTGGTCGAGATCACGGATGGAATGGAACAATTTGGTATGTGTGTTCTGAGTTTTAAATATTGTAACGGGTTAAATCCTTGCCCGCTTCATTTTGAAATGGAAGATGTAAAAAAGAATTATTTAAATGTTTTTAGTAAAAACACTTTTGGAGATCTGCTGAATGACAGTAAAAGCGATCTCCTGAAAAGTCTCGCCGTTATTTAACTTAATTTTTTTTGATGATGAAAATCATGTTTTCTGTTTTTTTATCTATTTAATATTGATTAGTGATCAGGAGTTAGAATTATGTATCAAAATATTTATAAAATAGAACCCTCCTCTTTTGTGACAGATATTGTGGTCCATGATTACCGGACCGCAGATGTGTTTAGAAAATACGATATTGACTTTTGTTGTGGCGGTAAGTGGCCGCTGGATATCGCTTGCCAGAACAAAAACTTACCTACAGAAGAAGTTGTTCGGGAGCTTCAAAGAATTGTAACACAGTCCCCATCCAATGCTGCAATTGATTTCGACAGCTGGGAAATTGATTTTTTAGCCGACTACATATTCAACGTTCATCATAGTTACCTTAAGAGAGCATTACCAGAAATCAAAGAACACGTAGATAAGTTTTTGGTTGAACACAGCAAAAAATTTCCTGAACTGGTAGCGATTGAAATTATCATGAACCAGTTCATGATTGAGATCCCGCCGCACATGAGGCAGGAGGAGGAAATGTATTTTCCTTATATAAAACAAATTTATCATGCATATAAACACCGTGAATCTTATGCAAGACTCTTAATAAGAACATTACGTAAACCTATTGAAGAAGTAATGCAAAAAGAACATGATACAACAGGATCAAACCTGAACAGGCTTAGATCAATTACAAATAACTATACCCCCCCCG
>DASYQG010000597.1:0-5282 GCA_036005825.1 Chitinophagaceae bacterium
GCGGTGACATATGCGGGATTAAAAAATTATGACAGCACAATCTATTATGCAAAGAAATGTATTCAGTTGTCCGGCAATACGGGATATAAGGAAACATTGATGAAATCATATAAAGTACTTTATACTCTTTTCGAAGAGAACGGCCGACAGGATAGTTCAAATAAATATTTCCGGCTCGCAATGATTGCCCGCGATTCCGTGTACAGCGTAGAAAAGTCAAACAATATACAAACTGTCAGTTTTCGTTTGCAATTGCAACAACAGGAGGAAGAAGCAAAAGCAGCACAAGCCGAAGAAGAAAGGCAAACCAATATTCAATATGCAGGTATAACGATGGGCCTGATTATTTTTATTAGTCTTTTTTTGTTGCTGAGTCGCAGTATTATCATAAATGAAAAATGGATCTCTTTTTTGGGCATTCTTGGCTTATTAATCCTTTTTGAATTTATCAATCTTGTTTTTCATCCTTACCTGGCAAAAATTACTAATCATTCACCGGTAAAGATGCTGGCTATTTTAGTAGCCATTGCGGCATTACTCATTCCATTGCATCACCGGTTAGAACATTGGATAAAACATAAAATGATTGAAAAGAATAAAAAAATACGGCTGGCGGTTGCGAAGAAAACAATTGAACGGTTGGAAAATAAAAACTCATAGAATATGGAGGTACATGCACACTCACATCTCGCCTCAGGCGAGACACATACGGAAAGAAAAAAATGGACACATTATTTCTGGGAGTTTTTAATGTTGTTCCTTGCTGTATTCTGCGGTTTTCTTGCAGAGAATCAGCGGGAGCACTATATAGAAAAGAAAAGAGCGAAAGAATATGCTGTTTCGTTATTAATGGATTTGAAAGTAGATACTTTTATCATTAACAACATAATCAAAAATAGAACCTTCAGAGAACAAAGGTTAAGCACTCTGATGGATGAGCTTGAGAAAAAACTTGCCGATCAACAGGACACTGTTTTATTTGATATTGGCATGACTGAATTGGCCAGGAGGTCATACCCAATTTTAAGAACCGGCACCTACGAGCAGGTAAAAAATTCTGGATCCTTACGTTATTTTGCCAATAGAATTGCAACTGCATTGGTTGAGTATGAATCCGACAGGACATTACTTGAAAAACAACTTGAAATTGAAAATAAATATGTTCTCGAGAACATTATCCTGCTAAGAGAGAAGTTTTGTAACCCCAAATATTTAAGATATGCGACAGAGGAGAAAACCGTTATTGTAACCGATCCTTTGATCAGTAAAGACCCCGACATTCAATTACAGGTCTACAGATCAATAAATTTTTTGCGGGAAAGAAATCAGATTTATATAAAATATTTAAACGAAGCAGCAGATGTTGCGAATGCAATTTTGCTTGAATTAGAAACAGAATATCACCTGAAATAAAATTCTATGGAAGTACATGCTCACTCACATACTGAAAGGAAAAAATGGACACATTATCTCTGGGAGTTTCTCATGTTGTTCCTTGCTGTGTTCTGTGGATTTTTGGCAGAGTACCAACTGGAGCATAAGATTGAAAAAGATAGAGCAAAGGAATTAGCTTCCAGTTTCTATGATGAATTAAAAGGGGACTCTGCTGCTTTAGAAACGGTACAACTTTTCCGTGTAAGGAAATATATTGCTTTGAACTACTTGCAAAACTATTTTCTGGATAGCAGCATTTCGAATTGCCCCGATAACTTCACTGTAGAATTATTATATGGCTATTATACATTCAGCCCTTCTTTTTTTGAACCGAGAGACGCAATATTGGATCAATTAAAAAATTCAGGTTCGCTCCGTTATTTTAAAAGCAATGAACTGCAAAGACTTACTGGGGATCTATCCGTTGCCATTGCCAATTTGCGAAAAAGAAATGCTTTTGAAGAAGTTTTTTACCGTGAAAATATTTGGCCATTTCTTATTAAATATAATGATATGAAATGGTACGACAGCATTACTTCAGAATCGAAAGAATTTTTTGTTTCCTTTTTAAAAAAGTATGAGCAAGCAGGAGGGCATTTACAATTTCATTTTGAAAAACCTCAGGATTTTGACAGGAAGACAGCTGCAAATACAACAGGTGTTTATAAAATAATTTTAAAGGGCACAGGAGATTCACAATACAATGTTTACGATAGCCTGAATAGCAGATTGCTGACCGCCTTACGAAAAGAATATCACCTTTAATAATTATTATGGAAGTACATGCACACACCCATACACCACGAAAAAAATGGACACATTATTTATGGGAGTTTTTAATGTTATTCCTCGCTGTATTCTGCGGATTCCTGGCCGAGTATCAGTTGGAGCATATTATAGAAAAGCAAAGGGAAAAAGATTATATCAGGTCCTTTATCGAAGACCTTAGATCTGATACCTCCTTTATTACAACATATTTGAAAAGAAAGATTGAAAAAAAGAAAGATCTCGATTCGCTTATTTGGTACCTGAATGCCCCTGATCCCAATCAGTATGGACAAAGAATTTATTTTTTTGGCCGCCAATTGACCCGCACTATCAATTTTTTTCCGGCGGATGGAACTGTAAAACAACTAAAAAATTCCGGCGGGCTGCGATTAATAAGAAATCAACAGGCTTCAGACAGCATTATGGCCTATGACCAGGCAATTGAATTGATATTGCTTACACAAAGCCGTCAGGATAATGAGGTCACCGAGATCAGACCTATGATGGGAAAGCTGATGGATGCAAATATACTTGAGACGATGATTGATGGCGATATTATCCGGCCTCCTTCGGGAAACCCTCCATTGCGAACCGTAAACAGAGAATTTATTCTCGATTTTATTTATGCTATTCATCAACTAAAAGGGAGCAATGATCTGAACCAGGTCCGATTACAAAGATTGAAAGAAAGAGCAATTGGAATTATTCTTTTTCTGAAGAAAGAATATCATCTGAAATAAATTTTATGGAAATACATGCTCACTCACATACAGAAAGAAAAAAATGGACCCATTATCTCTGGGAGTTTCTTATGTTGTTCCTTGCTGTGTTCTGTGGATTCCTGGCAGAGTATCAATTGGAGCATAAAATTGAAAAAGACAGGGAGAAACAGTATATGACATCAATGGTTCAGGATCTGAGATCAGATACGTTGATGCTTAAAAGCAATGTTACCCTAAGACAAAGCCGGTTAATAATGATTGATTCTTTGATCAGAATGCTCAACTCCACCGATCGGAATAAATGCGGGAACGATATATATTATTTTGCGCGAAGCATCTCACCGCCTGCTAATATTTTCCCCAATGACGGAACAATACAACAATTAAAAAGCTCCGGTAACCTTCGGCTGATCCGAAATAATAATATTACAAACAGCATCATGGCATATGACCAGAAAATGAGAAATGCATTGTTTGAAATGGGTGATGAGATTGAAATAAGGGCTGAATACCGGCAGCTGGCAAGAAAATTATTTAACACCAATGTTTTTCATGAAATGATCGCTACAGATACTGTAAGTCGCCCAACAAATGACCCTCAACTATACACAAATGACCTGGTATTAATAAATGAATTTATAGGACAAGTTCAATACGTAAAACGAGTTCACCAGGCCCAGCTGATAAGGTCAGAACAATTGTTGGTGCAAGCGAAACAACTAATTACTGGTATCAAAAAAGAGTATCATCTGAAATAAATTTTTTATGGAAGTACATGCACATACACATACTCCAAGAAAGAAATGGACCCATTATCTCTGGGAGTTCTTAATGTTATTCCTTGCCGTATTCTGCGGATTCCTGGCAGAAAATAAGCGGGAAAAAATTGTGGAAAGACACCGTGAAAAAGACTACATCATTTCAATGATCGAAGATCTTCAGACTGATACAGCAAATTTATCATTAATAATTAAAGGCTTTGATGAAATGGAAAGAGGATTTGAGTTTACGATCCGGGGGTTCAATGACGGTATTAAAACATTCTCTGAACACTGGACACAAGAATTCATTTTGTCGTTCCGTGGCGGTTACCCTGATTTTTATCAATCTGACAGGACCATTCAGCAGTTAAAAAACGCAGGTGGAATGCGCCTTATATTAAATAAAACAGCCGCTAAGGGGATCATCGACTATGATGAAGAGGTAAAAGACCTTGATCTGGAAGTTACATCTTTGTCCAGGGGCCAGGACAGGTATATAGAAGAAGTCCTCAAAGTGTGGAGTATAAATAAAATGTATAAAGAAGCGGGAGTAACTTCATGGGCTAAAACGAGGAACGTTATTATTCACAATAATTACTGGATGACCAACGATCCCCTGGCATTTGAACATTTATTCAACCGCCTTTCGGAATATAATGAAGCCACTGTTCGCATGGATAGAAATTTCCATGACCTCAAAACAAAAGCAATCAGTTTAATCGAACAGTTGAAAAAAGAATACCACCTGAAATAAAATATTTATGGAAGTTCATGCCCACACTCACACTCCACGAAAAAAATGGACGCATTATTTCTGGGAGTTCTTAATGTTGTTCCTCGCTGTGTTCTGCGGATTTCTGGCAGAATATCAGTTGGAGCATACGATCGAACATCAGCGGGAGCAGCAATACATAAAATCACTGATCGCCGATTTGAAAACTGATCAGGAAACTTTGTCTCAACATATTTTACACGTAAGAACAGGCCTTTCAAGAATGGACAGCGTGATCACTATTTTAAATACTCCTTCATTAATCCTTAGTAATACCGGTAATTTATATTTCCTGGCAAGAATTGCGCCCCGGCTAAATCCATTATCAACCAGCACCAGGACTTTTGACCAATTAAAAAACTCAGGCAATTTCCGGCTTATCAGGGATATCAGCACATCCAATAAAATTATGGCCTATTATGAGAAGTTTCCGTTGATAAGATTGCTGGAATCTGTTAATGAAACCGAATTCAATGAATACAAAAAAGTAGCTGCAAAAATTTTTGATCCCGCTGTATTTTTAAAGATGGAAGGGACAGATGGAGGGATCATAAGAACAATAGAAAACCCTTCATTGCGTACGGCTGACAATGAATTATTACAAGAGCTCTCTGTTTTTTCTGTGTATATGCATGGTACAAAAAGAGGGATACTTGGAGCTGCCGAACAATTAAAAATTGCAGGAGCTGAATTAATTGAATATTTGCAGAAAGAATATCACCTGGAATAAAAAATAATTATGAAAAAGATCTTACTACTACTTTTTGTTCCTGTATTTGCCATTGCGCAAAAAGATCATGCAAAACTCTTGCAGGAATATATGAC
>DASYQG010000598.1:0-6443 GCA_036005825.1 Chitinophagaceae bacterium
ATCTTGGGATGTTCAAATTATTAAAAAACTTTTGCCTTTTATTACAGTTGCAGAAGCAATAGATCTTATTGATGTTTTCAAAACAAGATTTAGAGGAGGTGATCACTCTTTGTCATTTCGGTATTCCCAGGTATTGGAAAAATCAGCAGGTTTTGAAAAAACAAGTACGGGAACAAAATATCTTGGTAGCCCGCCAAAACTTTTTTTACGTTATCGATATGTGTACAAAAATTTATTACAGTTCGGCATTGTTGGAGACAAAGATGCAGGGGAACAATTTTTTAAGGGGGCTCAGAAATACGGGTTTGATTTTTATTCTTTTCATCTTTTTGCAAGAAAACTAGGTTCAATACAAGCATTGGCGTTGGGAGATTTTACCGTAAATATGGGGCAAGGGTTGATCCAATGGCAAAGTCTTGCATTTAGAAAGAGCGTTGATGTTCTTGGAATAAAAAGACAATCACCAGTACTCCGTCCATATAATTCCGCAGGTGAATTTAGTTTTCATCGGGGGGCTGGGATCACTATACAGAAAGGAAAACTTGAAACAACCGCTTTTATATCTTACAGAAAGCTCAGCGCCAATTTTGTTGCTGATACTGTAAGCAATGAAGAGTTCATTACATCTTTTCTTAACTCTGGCTATCATCGAACAGAGAGTGAAATTGCCGGCAGGCATAAATTAGGACAACTTGCTCTTGGCGGAAACATAAAATACAAAGGCAGTAATTGGCATGCTGGCTTTAATGCTATTTATTTTAATTTCTCTTCACCTGTAGAAAAAAGACAGGAGCCTTATAATCTTTATGCTATAAGTGGCAAAAGCTGGAGTAATTATAGTATTGACTACAGTTATACTCATCAAAACCTTCATTTTTTTGGGGAAGCTGCAGTCGATAAAAATTTCAGTAAGGCATTACTCAATGGATTATTAATAAGTGTGGATCCACGGGTTGATATTTCATTTCTCCATCGAAAGATCGATGCGCAGTATCAATCCAATAATGGCAATGCATTTACGGAAAATACATATCCAACAAATGAGAATGGATTTTATGCGGGTATCAGCATACGACCTGTTTCGGCATGGCGCTTTGATGGATATATTGATGTTTATAAATTTCCATGGTTAAAATATTTGGTAGATGCACCAAGCCAGGGAAGTGATTTTTTAGGACAAATAACTTATACCCCGAATAAACAACTTGAAGTGTATACAAGATATCGCAGTGAAACAAAACAAGGTAATCAACCTGATAACAATACTCCGATGAATTATCTTGTTTCATTGCCCCGACAAAACTGGAGAACACAGATCAGTTATAGAATAAACCAAACATTTGCTGTTAGGAGTCGCACAGAATTATTATGGTACGATAAAAATGGAAAAAATTCAGAGAATGGCTTTCTAACTTTTTTTGATGTTATTTATAAACCTCCGCTGAAAAATTATAGTGGGAATATCAGGCTTCAGTATTTTGAAACTGATGACTATAATTCCAGGATCTATGCATATGAAAATGATGTTCTTTTTTATTATTCCATTCCTGCTTTTTATGACCAGGGATTTCGGTATTATTTAAATATCAATTACAACTTAAACTCAAATATTTCATTTTGGCTAAAATGGTCACAGACCATATATAATAATGCCGAGTCAATTGGATCCGGACTGGATGAAATTCCCGGTTCAAAAAAATCTGAGATGAGGCTAATGGTAAGGGTTATTTTTTAAGATAATAACACCTGTTAGCTTTTCACTTCGCAATTTGTTAAAAATTTGTTTACTTTGCCGCAGCATTTTTAAAAAACTTGCTGTCTTTATTTGGCATCCCTACTCCTTGAAAATTTGTATTTACGGCTCAAAATCAAGTAATTATTTAATCAAAAATTGATCTCCACATGAGAAAATTTGCATCACTGTTTGTGATGGCGATACTATGCTCTGTGCTGGTATTCGCCCAGAACCGGAATCTATCCGGTACAGTAACTGATGCTAATGGTAAACCAATACCATTTGCCTCAATTACGGTTAAAGGCACCAAAAATGGTGTGACTGCTGACGCCGATGGAAAATTTACCATTAAAAGTGTAGCTTCTGGCACCGTACTGGTAATTACGTCTGTTGGCTTTGATGACAAGGAAATTACAGTAGGCACTTCAGACAATGTAGCAGTCTCCTTATCACCTACAACTACTACAAACCTTACAGAAGTAGTTGTAACGAGTGCTTTCGGGATTAAAAAATCTCAGAGAACAACACCTTACAGTTCTCAGGTTGTAAAGAGCGAACAACTTAATATCATTCCTCAGACCAACATTGTAGATGCGTTGGCAGGTAAGATTGCGGGTGTCCAATCAAGATCTCAATCCAACGTGAAGCTGGGAGCAGATGATCAGGATTTCTTACGGATTCGCGGTGGTTTATCATTAGGTGACGTTGGCCCTATTTTCATCGTTGATGGAACGATAGTTAACCCATTTGAAATTAATCCCGACGATGTAGAAGATGTTACAGTTTTAAAAGGAGCAAATGCTACTGCTTTGTTTGGTGAAAGAGCAAAAGGCGGAGCCATAGTTATTACTTCAAAGAAAAGAGGCCCGAAACAGGGAATAGGCGTTGAGTTTACTCAAAGTGTAATGGCAGATAATGTATATGTTCTCCCAAAATATCAAAACCTCTATGCAGGTGGTGGTGCAAGTTCACTTACACAATATCATTATGCTCCAGGTCAACCTGCGGAATGGCAGGCATTAGATGGAAAATACTTTCCGGATTATACGGATGATGCAAGCTGGGGTCCTCGTATGACTGGACAAGAATATATCCCCTGGTATGCATGGTTTCCAGGCACGCAATATTCATTTAAAACAGCTCCACTTGTAGCACAGCCTGATAATGCAAGAGATTTTTGGAATACAGGTGTGACTTCAACTACGAATGCTGCGTTTTCTAAAAATGGTCCCGGATATTCTACCCGTGTATCGTTTTCAAATCAATATATAAAAGGTCTGTTGCCCAGCACAAGTTCAAAACGTAATAATATTTTCTTTTCAGGTTCAGCCGATTTGAATGAGCATTTTACTGTAGGTCTTAATGGAACCTATTCTACTACTACAATTCGTGGTGAATTCGTAGATGGTTATGCAAATCAATCGTCCGGTTCATTTAATCAGTGGTTTCACAGGCATAACGATATGAAAATTATGAGAGAGCTGGCCGGAATGAAAGCTCCTAATGGTAATTTAATGTCATGGAATTTTTATACCAACCCTGATGGGGCTAGTGGTTATGATGATATCAATGGCAACTACTGGTATAATTATTATGATTATTTCGCAAACAAGAATTTTCTCAATGGAAGAGATCGCCTCTTCGGGGATGTCTCTCTTCGATATAAAATGAATAATCATTTTAATGTAAAGGCAACAATTCGGAAAAGTCAGTTGACCACCTATACTGAAAATATTACCACCTCATTACTTGAGCAGAGTGCTCTTCAATCAGGAATTCTTGCAGAATATGATACGAGGAATACTTATTATAGTGAATATAATTATGAAGGGCTTGCTAATTATTCTAATAGTTACTTTAATAATAAACTTGCTTTCAATATTACAGGTGGCGGCAACATATTAAGAACTCTTTACAAGGACAACACTGCTGTTACCGAGAATGGTTTGAACATTCCTAATTTGTATTCTATTGCAAACTCAGCTGCGCAACCAACAGTTACAAATAAACGTGAAGCTTCAAGAGTAAATTCATTGTTTGGATCAGGAGACCTGGAATGGAACAAGTTTGCAAGTGTAACATTTGCTGTTCGTAACGACTGGTATTCTACGTTGGATCAGCACATTGGTAACAGCTTGTTTTCACCATCGGTGGGTGCAAGTTTTGTAGTGAGTGAGTTTACAAAGGGCAGCCTTCCATGGCTCAGTTTTGCTAAAGTATTCGGAAGCTGGGGTAAAAAACCTACTTCAATCGCCATTTATCGAAACAACTTTGGATACAGCCCTGCATCAGCGCTTTGGAATGGTAATTTCCTGATGGGTACTCCTAACGATGTTGTTGATGAAAATCTGAAAGGTTCGCTGGTAACAACCTATGAAGCTGGTGTTGATTTCCGATTATTCAAAAACCGTTTTGGGGTGAATTTTGTTTATTATAATGAGGACAATGACCTTGAACCTTTATCAGTTCAGGTGGATCCTGTGAGTGGTTTTACAAATCTTGTTGTAAATGCCGTACATGTAAAACGTGAGGGAATTGAATTGCAGCTTACTGGTTCCATTATTAAAGGAAAAGATTTTACATGGGATGCATCTGCGACATTCGGTTATTTGATCAAGAACCCGATAAAAAATCTTTATCAGAACCAACAAAGAGTATTATTAGCCGGGGGTGCGTTTGGGACCCGTTTTGCCCGTGCTTTCCAGGAGTTAGGTTCAGATTGGGGCCAGTTAATTGGTGGTGGTATCAAGCGCAATGATGAAGGCTTAATGGTTGTTGACCCTAATACCGGATATTATATACGTGACCTTGATAAACATTGGGGATCTGTTGTTCCTAAAACAACTGGAGGTTTTATCAATACGTTGGCTTATAAGAACTTTGTTTTAAACTTCAGCCTTGATTATCAAATTGGCGGTAAGTTCTTCTCACTGTCTGAAAGCTGGGGCTGGTTCTCTGGTCTTCTTGAGCCAACTGCCTCTACAAATGATAAAGGAAATAATGTACGTGATGCCGTTGCTAATGGCGGTGGTGTACACGTAGTTGGTGTAAGCTCTGTTGATCTGAAGACGCCAGTTGATAAATATATTAGTGGCTTCAACTATTACCACCAATTCTATAGCCGTCAAATTGCAGAACCTTTTATACATGATCTTACTTATGTTAAGATCAGGGAAGCAAGCTTGGCATATCGCATACCAGTTAACAAGATCGGCAACTTAAGCAAGTATGTTCAGGGTGCATCATTATCACTTATTGCACGCAATCCATGGATCATATACAGAGATGCCAAGAATTTTGATCCTTCTGAAATTTCAGGAGTACAAGGAGAAGATGGCCAATTGCCAAGTACGCGTTCATTAGGTGCAAGTCTAAAATTCATATTCTAAAATATTTTGATAATAAAAATCTTTTAAAATGAAACTTATAAAACTCACATCAATAGCATTCACAGCGGGCCTGGTAATTTCAGGTGTTGGGTGTACTAAAAAAATTGATGAGTTCGGAGATATAAACACGAACCCGGCTATAGTGGCGGAGGCAAATACGGCAGCGCTTCTTACAAATGTACTATCTGGTATGGGTGGCGAGGCCTGGCAGGTAAACCCGGGGCTATACGCTCAATTATATTCCGAAACTCAGTATACAGAGGCATCAAGATATGTAAGAATACAGCCTGATTACGGAGGCTATTATTCGGGTGCTTTGTATGATTTGGTAAATATCATAAAATTAAACACCAATCCTGAAACAGCCGCTAAACAAGCAGTAAATGGTTCAAATGCAAACCAAATTGCTACAGCAAGAATTCTTAAAGCTTGGTATTTCCTTCGCGTAACAGATCAGTGGGGAGATATTCCTTATTTCAAGGCATTGAATTTTAATGGGCAAATTCCATATGATAAACAACAGGATATTTATACAGACCTTTTTAAGGAATTAAAAGAAGCAATTGCGCAATTTGATGGTGGTGCTACTGTAAAAGGAGATATTCTTCTTGATGGAAATATTGCTAAGTGGAAAAAATTTGCCAATTCACTTCGTATGATCATGGCATTGCGTCTGTCTTCAGTTGATGCCGTGAAAGGTAAAGCAGAATTTCTTGATGCCATGGGTGCAAGTGGTGGGTACCTGACCACTAATGCTGATGACATACAATTGGTTTATCCTGGAGGTAATTATAGCAGCGTATTCTATAGTTATTATAACATTACGCAACGTTCTGACTATGCAATAAGCAAAACTGTTACAGATTTTATGAATCCAAACGGTGACAGACGTATTAATGCATGGGGTTCTTCTACCGTAGGATTTACGTATGGGTTAGAGAGAAACGATGCGATTGCTTTTGCATCTGCCAATCCTAATTGGGCGAGAATTATGAACCCTTCAATCAGGACTGCAACTCAGCCAATGCCAATCATCACTGCATCTCAGATAACACTTGCCCGTGCAGAAGCAGCTCAAAGAGGATGGACAGCTGAGAATGCCGCTAACCTTTACAGGACTGGAATTGAATTGAACTGGAGGTTATGGGGTGTTTATGATGCTACAGCATTTAATGCTTACATGCTTATGCCAGCTGTTGCTCTTACTGCTGGCACTGAACTTCAAAAAATTATTACTCAGCGTTGGTTAGCTGCTTTCCCTGATGGATTGGAAGCATGGAATATTATAAGAAGCACTGGCTTCCCTGTATTAACTCCTG
>DASYQG010000599.1:0-2820 GCA_036005825.1 Chitinophagaceae bacterium
GGTCTGTTCATTTTTTCCATCCTATATGCACAAACTGAAACCATAGACACAACCATTATTTCCAAAATTAAAGATGAAGCTTACAATCATTCCCAGGTAATGGACCATGCTTTTTATATAACCGATTATTCCGGTCCACGGCTTACATGGTCTCCGGGTTATGATCGTGCTGCCGAATGGACATTGAATGAATTTAAAAAATGGGGCTTACAAAATATACATAAAGAAGAATGGAGCCCACTTGGTAAAAGTTGGGATATTGAAAAATGTTATGTCGCTTTAAAAACACCTTACTATCAAAATATCGCAGCTACTCCAAAAGCGTGGTCAGGAAGTACCAACGGCCCTGTAACTGCAGAGGTAATGCTCGTATCCGCAAATGACAGTGCAGATTTTGTAAAAAAATATACAGGCAAACTGAAAGGAAAGATTTTGATATTCGAAAGCAAATTCCCTCCTCCTGAAATATCATTCAAACCAAATGCAAAACGATTTACTGACGATTCACTCACAAAACTTGACGCAGAAACAGATCCCGGAAGTGAAACTCTTTTTCAAGAAGACACAGCTGCAATGACTAAAAAATTTCAGCCTTTATTGCAGATGTTTGCTACCTATTTCATGAGCGATAAGCTTTGGACATTTTGTAAAAAAGAAGGAGTCATTGCCCTATTAAGTACCGGTGGAGGAAGTGATGGAACTTATTCTGCTGATGGTTCTTATAACTTTGCACCGAAACCTGGTCTTTTAGCAATCGCTAATGTGAACATCAGACCAGATGATTATCTGCGCATCACAAGATTACTTGATCATAAAGTTCCGGTAAAAATGGAACTTGATATTAAAACGACGATTAAAGCACAGCCCCAAAAAGGTTATAATCTTGTAGCAGAAATTCCCGGTAATGATCCTGTTCTTAAAAATGAATTGGTCATCATCGGCGGACATTTTGATTCATGGCATGGAGGTACAGGTGCAACCGATAACGGGGCAGGAAGTATAGTGATGATGGAAGTGATGAGGATATTGAAGAAATTAAATTTGAATATGAAAAGAACTATCCGCATAGTTCTTTGGGGCGGTGAGGAAGAAGGATTGTTTGGTTCACTTGCTTATGTAAATAAAAACGTCGCGGAATTTTCTACCATGAAACCGCTGCGTGATTATGATCGCATTTCTGCTTATTATAATCTCGATAATGGGAGCGGCAGGATACGCGGTATTCATCTGCAGGGTAATAATCAACTTCGTCCAATATTTAAGGAATGGCTGGCTCCTTTTAAAGATCTTGAAGGAACGACAGTCAGTATAAAAAATTCAGGATATACCGATAATGAACCATTTGACATTGCCGGCATTCCTGCTTTCCAATTTATACAGGATGAATTGAATTATGAATCAAGAACACATCATACAAATGCTGATACCTACAATGAGTTAAGTGAAGATGATCTTAAACAGGCCTCCACTATTATCGCATCACTTGTTTATAATACCGCTAACCGCAAAGAAAAATTACCACGTAAACCAAAACCTAAACCTTATGGCAATTTCAATTTCTATATTCTTTAAAATTTGCCGATGAGAAAAATTGTTGCTGCTTTTTTTATTATACTGGTGGCCTCCTGTAATCAAAAAGAACAATACGACATTATCATTCGAAATGGGATGATCTATGATGGCAACGGCGGTGAACCTTTTAAAGCTGACATTGGAATAAAAGCTGATACCGTCGCATTTATTGGTGATCTTTCAAAAGCATCTGCAAAAAATGAAATTGATGCAAAAGGGAAAGCTCTAGCACCGGGCTTTATTGATACACACAGTCATCATGCTGGTAATTTATTTCAGCATCGCGATTTCATTGCAGCAGTTAGCCAGGGAATAACAACGATCATCATCGGCCAGGATGGTGGTTCTAATTTTCCGCTTTCAGAATTTTATCAGAAGCTATCCGATACAGCTGTTGCAGTAAATATCGGCTCGTATAGTGGGCATAATACTCTTCGTGATTCGGTGTTAGGAAAAGATTTTAAACGATTGGCTACACAGGCTGAGATTGATAAGATGAAACTGATGTTGAAGCAGGAAATGGAAGCAGGAGCATTTGGCTTTTCCACAGGACTTGAATATGATCCCGGTATTTATTCCAACACTGATGAAATATTGCAGCTTGCAAAAGTTGTTGCTCCTTTTGGCGGAAGATATATCAGTCATATTCGCAGTGAGGACCGTTATTACCGGAAAGCAATTGATGAAATAATTATAATTGGCAAAGAAGCAAAGATCCCGGTACAGGTAAGTCATATTAAATTAGCCATGCATAATATCTGGGGAAAAGCTGATAGCCTGCTCGCTTTATTTGAAGCTGCCAGAAAAAATGGAATTGATATTACTGCTGATATTTATCCTTATGCTTTTTGGAACTCAACTATCAAAGTTTTATTTCCTGATAGAAATTTTAATGATGAAAAAGAAGCTGAGCTAATATTAAAAGAGATCACTTTACCCGGTGATATTATTCTTGGTTCTTACGAAGTACAACCGGCGTATGCAGGAAAAAGTTTGGCAGAAATTGCAAAGCTTGAAAACAAAACTCCTGCCCGAATGCTAATTGAATTGATCGCAAGGATCGATGATTGGGAAAAGAAAAACAAGCGTGATTGCCAGGAAAATATCATGGCTACTTCAATGGATGAAGCGGATATAAAAAAATTAATGCAATGGCCATACACCAATATCTGTTCCGACGGCTCATCATCAGGAACACATCCGAGAGGCTATGGAGCGTTTACAAGAGTATTAGGTAAATATGTGAGA
>DASYQG010000600.1:0-2739 GCA_036005825.1 Chitinophagaceae bacterium
AACACCACCGGGCTTTAATGCAGTAGCAATTTTTTTTGCCAGTGCGAAATTTTGTTCGTTGGTAAAATGATGAACAACATTATTGATCATTATCATATCATACTTTTCAGTTCCAAGATCATCATTCAGTGCATTTCCTGCGGCATAAGTCACCCGGTTTGTTATATCATATCTTTTTGCAATAGCACTGGCAGCTTCAATTGCTCCCGGCAATTCTAATATCGTGCTTGACAGACCAGGATGTTTTTTACAAAGCTCAATAGAAAATAGTCCATGTGATCCGCCTATATCAAGCATGTTCGTTGCATTTTTTGGAACAGGAATTTTTGAAGCAAGTTCTCTTGCAACATTAACGGAAAGATCCCGCATGCCTTCCTGGTAACGCTCCCAATCTTTTTTAGATGTCATACTGTGCAACTCCAGCGGTTTACCGGTACGAACATATTCTTCCAGTTTTCCCATCCATTCCCACTCGATAAGTTGAAAACGAAGCTTACCTATTAAATTCGATTCACTTTCTTTCAGCAACCATTTATGATATTTTGGTTTTACTGAATAGTTGCCATTACTCCATTGCAGGTAACCTATGCCCACTAAGCAATCAAGTAAATGTTTAGTTGCCTCGGGATGAGTTTTACATTCTGCCACTAATTCTTCAGCCGTTTTTGAATTTTTGCCGATCGCCTCATAAATGCCGAGTTCGGCTGCGGCCATAATAGCCCTGGCAGCATTAAATGCAACCTGCGTATCTATAAGCGGAGTAGGAGCGAGGTTTGCTCTTAATGCGACCCACTCTATTAGATTTTCTGGCTGGTTTTTTATTTTCATATAAATAAATGTATGAAGTTCCGTTTACTTTATTGTTTATTCCCACCTGTGAATATCACGAACAAAGAAAAATATCTACCTTCGCCGCTCAACGAAAAACCAATTGAAAAAGGCGTTAGCTTCTTCACTGCTTTTAATTCTGTTTACCAGCCAGGTTGGTTATTATTTTATATATACTATACATCAGCATATCATTAAAGAAAAAATGGAAAGGGAATTGCTGACACGTATTCCTGGATCCTCACTTGAAGTGATCATTGCAGAGCAGGTTGCTGATAAAATTGTATGGGAAGAAAAGAACAAAGAGTTTTCTATTGAAGGAATTTTATATGATGTGGCAAGGATCGAGAAAAAAGATGGAAAAACTTATTTGTATTGCATCAATGATAAAAAAGAAAAAAACTTACTGGATGATCTTGCAAAAGCTGTAAAAAAAGATCAGGATAATAAGCAAGGAAGAAATAATATAAAGTCTTTGTTGATTGATATGGTTTGTATGAACGATAAAGAAGAAACAAAAACTTTTTCTGTCCCTTCATCATATTCATCTTTTAATGTCACTCTCGTTTCTTCATTCGAAGAAATAAATAGCCCGCCGCCAAAGGCATAGTTTCTATTCCATTTTTTTAAATAACAAACATATTTCGCTACGAAGAAATGATGTTGTATTTCAACGTTACTATTAACGCTATTTAATTAAGATCATCTTGCATTATGAAAAAAATAATTCTATCTGCCTTAATATTTTTTACTATATCATTAACCAGCTTTGCGCAGCAAATGCTTCATGGAAAAGTGACGGATGCCGCTTCTGGCAAACCGTTGCCGGGCGCCTCGGTAACCTTTGCGGGAGCTGGTGGCACTACAACGGATCAGGATGGTAACTTTTCAATTGACTGTGGCAAGACAAAAAAAATTACGATCAGCTTTGTTGGCTATAATTCTTATTCACTCAACATAAAAAATTGTGATGCTGAAGTAAAAGTTTCTTTAGAGCCGGCAGGCCGAATGCTGGAGAATGTTGAAATAAGCGCTACTTCCAATATCAACAAAGCTCTTTTATATCAGCCATCAGCCATTACAAAATTGACTCCATTGGAGCTAAACAGGAACACAGGTTTGTTTTTGGATGATGCTATCAATACAAACGTACCCGGTGTTACAATGAACAGGAGATCTGTTTCCGGCGGACAACAGTTCAATATAAGAGGATATGGTAATGGCACAAGAGGGACAAGAGGTATCAGCAGCAATTTTGACGGACAGGGATATAAAGTTTATTTAAACGGAATCCCGATCACAGATGCAGAAGGAATTTCAACATTTGATGATCTTGATTATATTTCTATTGGTAATGTAGAAGTGACTAAGGGACCTGCGGGTACCCTATATGGATTAGCAATTGCCGGAGCTATTAACTTTAGTACAATTAAACCTGAGCCAGGAAAAACATCAATTGGGCAGGAAGTAATTTTTGGAAACTATGGATTGCAGCGTTATACAACACAGTTTGAAATGGACAAAGAACGTTCATCAATTGTGTTGAATTACGGTCACCAGAAATCAGATGGTTTTTCTATTCACAATAAATCAAAAAAGGATTTTGCAAATTTCTCCGGTAATTTCCAGCCAAACGAAAAGCAAAGCATCAACACATATGTTGGTTACAGTAACAGCTATGACGAACGTCTTGGTGAGCTAACAACACAACAATGGGACAATGATGATTACTCCGGCAATCCTGAATACATAAAAAGAAATGGACATAGTAATGTTATTACAATAAGAGCGGGTGTTGGCCATACCTATGATTTTACAAAGAGTATTTCAAATACCACTAACGTATTTGGAACCGGGTTTACAAGCAATGCGAGCAGCGCCGCGGGTTGGACGGATAAGAATACGATCAAC
>DASYQG010000601.1:0-3600 GCA_036005825.1 Chitinophagaceae bacterium
ATAAGAACCAGTTTTGAAATAACTGTTTATTGTAATGAAATTTATTTTATCATACTTTCCCAAATTCAATCTCGTTTTGATCTCATCTTTTATTTCATCATCATATTTCACCCCGTCAATTAAATTTTTTGCAACGGCATCCTGTGGTGTTTTAATGGCTGCTTCATTTGCATACTGATGGAGCGTTGCTGTATCTATCTTTCTTTCCTCCGCAGCCTTCATTAAAAAATGAGCATACAGATCGCCGAGCCAAACTGATGTTTGCAATTTGTTTTCCGGTGTCATCTTATCAGTACGCAAGGGTTCGGTGGCGCTTTTAAATTTGCCTGCATAAAAAATTTGTGGCTCTATATCCAGTTTCTCCAATGTTCCTTTTAAAAATAATAGTTCGGAACTAAAACCTGCCCAATCAAAAAAGCCTTTTGGATTTACATAAACTTTATCAGCCACATTCGCTACATGATATGATTTTTGATTCATCATTTCACTGTAAGCGATAATGAACTTACCGGACTTTTTAAAATCGATCAATGCATTTCTTATTTCTTCAGAACTGGCAAAACCATTTGGATTAAGTCCGCTTTGCAGGTAAATGCCTTTTATCTTTTCATCTTTGGCTGCTTTTTGAATAAGACGCACAACATCATAAACACCCGGCACAGTAAGTTCATCATTGCTACTAAGTTCTGCCAAAGGATTTTCCAGCTTTTGTTCCTGAAACATTTGCCCGATATTGATAACTAACACGGAATTCTTTTCTACCAATGGCTTTTCGGTTTTAGTAAGACCAGCGATCAATACTAGAAAAAGAAAAAAACAGATAACAGAAAAGATTATCAATGCAAGCAGCGATGCGAAAAACATTTTAAAAAACCCACCCATATATGATTATTTAAGACGGTAAAAATAAAGATATTTGCGCCTTCCCCAATTTGGTATTATGAGCACAGCGTATTTATTGATAGGAGGCAATTTAGGAGATCGTAAAAAGAATCTTTTGACGGCTATCTCATTGATAAACGAACAATGCGGCCCTTTAACAAGATCTTCATCAATTTATGAGACAGAAGCATGGGGAAATACTGATCAGCCATCATTTCTTAACCAGGCCCTGGAAATTTCCACTTCATTAAATGCCCGCCAGTTAATTAGAAAGATATTAAAGATCGAGAAGGAAATGGGTCGTGTAAGAAAAGAAAAACTTGGACCACGTCTCATTGATATTGACATCCTACTTTTCGGAAATGAAATTCATGATCTGCGTTTTTTGAAGATTCCCCATCCTGAAATGCAAAACAGGCGATTTGTCCTCGTTCCACTTGCAGAAATAGATCCTACATTGCAACATCCTGTTTTAAAAAAGACTATCGCAGAGTTATTGGAAGAATGTCCTGATAATTTGGAAGTAAAAAAGATCGCGGATTAGAGTACCGCTTTGGAATCTGCGGATTTATCCACAATCTATTCTTTATTCAAATTATAAATTGCCATTTCAATTATTTTGCAACTCTCATTAACAAATCAGCATCCTGGTATATCAGCACATTAAATAATGAATTATCACTTTATCACGATAGAAGGAAATATTGGCGCCGGCAAAACCACTTTATCACATTTGCTGTCGCGGCATTTCAATGCAAGGCTTGTGCTCGAAGAGTTTGCTGACAATCCCTTTCTCCCCAAGTTTTATGAGAATCCAAAACTCTATGCTTTTCCTCTTGAGTTGTTTTTTATGGCCGAACGTTATAAACAACTTAAAGACCTGATACAGCAAAAAGATCTTTTTCAAAACGTCACGATATCAGACTATCTTTTTACCAAGTGCCTTCTTTTTGCCAAAGTAAATCTGCCTGATGATGAGTTTAGACTTTATCAGAGATTGTTTGAGATCATACATCAGCAATTGTTACAACCTGACCTTCTTATTTATTTGCATACACCGGTAAGCCGTTTACAAAAAAACATTAAAAAAAGGAACAGGGCCTACGAACAGAATATTCCGGATGAATATCTTTTCAATATTCAACAGACATACACCCATTACATTAAAGAACATAATATAAAAACGCTTTTCATTGATGCTTCCAATGCCGATTTTCTGGGTAATGAAAAACATTTGCAGGTTGTTATTGAGGCATTGGAAAAAGATTATGATGAAGGGCAGCATTATTTAACTTTACCCTAAAGATGAAGCAATTGCCAATTGGCAAATAAAACCATTAACTGCTTGACAAAACAACCACTCATTAACCGGGAGTTTTTTTGGTTCATCATTGCCCGCTTTCTTTTTATTGCAGGTCTTCGCATGACGCCTGTTTTATTAGGTTGGAAATTGTATGAAGTAACAGGCAGTAAACTTTCAATCGGTATTCTTGGTTTAAGCGAAGTGATACCAGCCGTATTGCTTGCATTACCTGCAGGTGTAAAAGTTGACAGAAGCAATAAACAGCGATTGATCAGCATTTGCATGGCCTTATATTTTTTATTGATGATGGGCTTATTGCTTGTAACATCACAATGGTTCACAGCAGAACTTAGTTCTCTCGGAAAAACATCAGCAGCACGAACAATACAATGGTTGATCTATGGTCTTGTATTTTGTACAGGAGCGATAAGGGCATACAGTTCACCAGCCATCAATGCATTTCTTGCACAATTAGTACCACAGGAATCATTAGTGAGAGCAGTATCGATAAATAGCATGACATGGCTGATCGCTGCTGTTACAGGCCCGGCCTTAGCTGGGCTGCTATTAGGTTATACAAATATTACAATAGCATTTTCCATTACATGTACTTCTATTTTCATTGCGGTCATACTATTTCAATTAATAAAACCAAAACCGGTAAGCTGGCAACCCGGCAAAACAACAACATTGGAAGGTGTGAAAGAAGGATTAGCATTTGTGCTTCATAAAAATCAAAGAGCCTTGCTAAGTGCTATCAGTGTCGACATGTTTGCTGTTTTATTTGGTGGCGCAGTTGGCATCCTGCCGGTGTTTGCAGTTGATATTTTAAAAATAGGCCCTGAAAAATTGGGGTGGCTTTATGCCGCAACATATCTCGGCAACTTTATAGCTATAGCATTGCTAATCTCAAAACCATTAAAGAAAAAACAAGGCAAAACTTTACTTTATATGGTAGCCGGTTTTGGCATTTGCATTTTGGTATTTGCAATTTCAAAAAATTTCTGGCTCAGTTTCGCAGCGTTATTTGTCAGCGGTCTCTTTGATGGAGTCAGCGTTATCATTCGCGGCACTATTGTACAATTATTTGTGCCCGATGAAATGCGTGGCCGGATATCATCGGTCAATTCCATTTTCGTCAATTCATCCAACGAGCTCGGACAATTTGAAAGCGGTGTTGCTGCCTCTGTTATGGGTACAGTGCCATCAGTTATTTTCGGCGGTTGCATGACGCTGCTAGTTTCAATTGTTACCTGGATCAAAGCGCCAACATTAAGGAAGTTTGAGTATTGAATGCCCTGTCCCTAAAGGGAACTTAGATTTAATCAGTCATTTTATTTTTCTTAATTTCATCACCGCAGAAAGTTTGTAATTATGTAGTCAACAAAAATGCTACAATTAAGCTTCTGTTGCGT
>DASYQG010000602.1:0-4950 GCA_036005825.1 Chitinophagaceae bacterium
GCCGTGACTTCAAGCCACAATCATACCGATCATTTGGATGCAGAAACATTGATACCAATTTTGAAAAATAACCCGCAAATAAAATTTATTATCCCCGAAGCAAACAGGAAGTTTGTAGCCGAAAGGGTGAAATGCGAAAAAAATCTTCCGACAGGATTAAATGATGGAAAGTCCGTGACTATTGATGGTTTTACATTTCATGGAATCCCTGCAAAGCATAATGAAATAGAGAGAGATGAAAATGGTAATTGTAAGTATATGGGTTATGTGATTGAATTTGGAAAATATAAAGTTTATCATAGTGGAGATACATTATTGTTTGATGAAATGGCTGGTCTGCTGAAACCTTTTTCAGTTGATGTGGCAATGCTACCCATCAATGGAAACAAACCCGAAAGAAAAGTAGCCGGCAATTTAGATTGTAAAGAAGCACCTGAGTTAGGAAAAGCTATCAATGCAAAATATGTAATTCCTTGTCACTATGATATGTTCGCATTTAACACAGCTGATGTAAATGATTTTATAAAAGAAGCAGAGAAAATAGATCAGCCCTATAAAGTTCTAAAGGGAGGCGAAAGATTCAGTTTTTGAATAACGATTGATATGAATAATTTTTTTTCTTCATCACCACTTTGGCAAACAACCGGTCTTACATTAATAAGATGTATGCTGGGAGCATTTCTTATTTACCATGGCTGTGAGATCTTTTCAGAGTCAAAGATCAGCGGATATCTTGAATGGGATATATTTAAAAATTCTTATGGTAAATTTTTGGTTTATAGTGGGAAGGCGTCAGAATTAATAGCAGGAATATTTTTTGTGCTTGGATTTTTAACAAGGGTGGCTTCGCTTTTTACCATCGGCACTATGATCTATATAACTTTTTTCTTAGGACATGGTAAGATATGGTACGAGGACCAATATCCATTTTTATTCATTCTTCTTGCATTGGTCTTCTTTTTTACCGGTGCCGGTCGAATAAGCGTTGATAATTTATTAGCCAAAAATATAAATAAACATGCCGGGTATTACACAGGTAAACACTAACGGGAAAAATGCCAACAGTTATGATGCGATCGTGATTGGCAGTGGTATCAGCGGTGGATGGGCCGCAAAAGAATTATGTGAAAAGGGAGTAAAGACTTTGGTGCTTGAAAGAGGAAGAAATGTTGAGCATATAAAAGATTATCCAACCGCTAATCTTTCCAGGTGGGAGTTGCCGCATCGCGGTGATATTACACGGGAAACCAGAAAAAATAATCCGCTTATCAGCAAAGCTGCTGGTTATGATGAATCAACCCAGCATTTTTTTGTAAAAGATGCAGACCATCCTTATATACAGGAAAAACCTTTTGATTGGGTTCGTGGTTACCAGGTTGGTGGAAAATCATTAACATGGGGCCGTGCCTGTGCAAGATGGAGTCCTTTCGATTTTACAGCGCCAAAACGTTATGGTTATGGAGAATCTTTTCCCATAGGCTATGATGATATCAAAGATTGGTACAGTCATGTGGAAAAATTCATCGGTGTTTGCGGCAACAGGGAAGGAATTCCTTCAATGCCTGATGGAGAATTTTTAACTGCTTATGAACTCAATGTTGTAGAACAGCATTTGCAAAAAGTGATCAAAGAAAAATTCAATCGTCATTATGTTTCCGGAAGATGGGCGCATATCACCGATCCGCAACCAATTCATATCGAACAGAACCGTACACAATGCATGAATAGAAATGCCTGTATGCGAGGCTGTCCGCTCGGTGGATATTTCAGTTCTGTGAGCAGTACATTACCATGGGCAAAAAAAACTGGCAACTTAACAATACGTCCGCATTCTGTTGTTCACTCTGTTATTTATGATGAGCAAAAGCAAAAAGCAATTGGCGTAAGAGTGATCGATGCGAACACAAAAGAAGCAACTGAATTCTTTGCCCGTATTATTTTTGTCAATGCATCAGCATTGAACAGCAATTTAATTCTATTGAATTCCACTTCCAATCGTTTCCCCAATGGCTTGGGCAATGATAGCGGTGTCCTGGGTAAATACATTTGCTTTCATAATTACCGTGCCGGTATGTGGGGTCATGTAGATGGATATGAAGATAAATATTACAAAGGATCGAAGCCTGTTGAGTGTATTGTTGCAAACTTCCGCAACGTAGAAAAAAGAGAGACAGATTTTTTTGGTGGTTATGTCATTTATTCCGGCGCAAGCAGGGAGCAGTTTAATCCGACGATTGAACCTGAAATAGGCGCCGCATATAAAGATGCAATGAGTGAGCCCGGCAAATGGAGTGTGTACATGTATATGCAAGGGGAAACTATTGCAAAAGCAACCAATCATGTTCGATTGAGTACCGATAAAAAAGATCAATGGGGAATTCCATTACTTGTAACTTCTGTCGGTTATGATGATAATGATGATAAAATGGTAAAAGATTTTTTAGAACAGGGAAGAGCCATGCTTGAGGCAGGAGGAGTTAAAGTTGAGGATAGCTATGATAATCACCAGGCGCCGGGATTAGATATTCATGAAATGGGTGGTGCCCGCATGGGCAGCGACCCAAAAACTTCGATGCTGAATGAGTTCAATCAACTTCATCATTGTAAAAATGTTTTTGTAACTGACGGAGCCTGCATGACGAGCACTGGCAGTCAAAGTCCATCTATTTTGTATATGGCATTTACTGCACGAGCAGTTGATCATGCATTCAGCGAAATGAAAAAAGGTAATTTATAAACTGATAATGCTCGTTATGAAAAAAGTAATATGTTTACCAGCTACAGTGCTACTATCATCACCTGTTGTGTCACTCACTTCATCGTTCAGATCATCACTCAGCAAACTAAAGATCAAGCAAGCTTTTTTATTTTTAAGTTTTTACTTTTTACTTTCTTCGGTTTCAGCTCAACAAAAAACTTATTGCAATCCAATAAACATAGATTACGGCTACACTCCTATTCCAAATTTTTCAGAATGGGGAAGACATCGTGCCACTGCTGACCCAGTAATTGTATTATACAAAAACGATTATTATTTATTCAGCACCAACCAATGGGGTTATTGGTGGAGCAGTGACATGCTTAGTTGGAATTTTGTTTCAAAAAAATTTTTGCGTCCATGGAATGCTGGTGTATATGATGAACTCTGTGCGCCGGCAGTTGGCATTATTGGTGACACCATGATCGTCTTTGGTTCTACTTATACCAGCAAGTTCACAATATGGATGAGTACAAATCCAAAAGCCAATGAATGGAAACCATTGGTTGATTCATTTGAGATCGGCGGTTGGGATCCTGCGTTTTTTACTGATGATGACGGAAGATTATATATGTATAATGGAAGTAGTAATGTTTATCCAACGTATGGCATTGAGCTCGACAGGAAAACTTTAAAACCAATTGGCACACGTACTCCTATGTACCTGTTACAGCAATGGCGGTATGGATGGCAGCGATTTGGTGAGCACATGGATAACACTTTTTTAGATCCTTTTATGGAAGGTTCATGGATGACAAAACATAATGGAAAATATTATTTTCAATATGGTGCCCCGGGTACTGAATTCAGTGGTTATGCCGATGGCGTGGTAGTTGGAAGCAAGCCATTGTTTGATGGCATTGAAATATTTCCCCAGTCAGATCCATTAAGCATTAAACTGGGCGGCTTTGTTCGCGGGGCCGGTCATGGCGCCACTTTCCAGGATAAGTATAATAATTATTGGCATGTATCTACTACTGTTATTTCAGTGAAAAATACATTTGAACGAAGAATAGGAATATGGCCTGCAGGTTTTGATAAGGATGATGTAATGTGGTGTAATACCGCTTTTGGAGATTACCCCCATTATCTTCCAATGCCTGAGAGAAGAAATCTTCCTGATAGACCAAATTGGTCTTTGTTGAACTATAACAAACCCGTGCAAGTATCATCTACGTTGGGAGGATACCATGCTAATAATGCCGTAGATGAATTAATAAAAACTTATTGGAGTGCAACAACAGGTGATAAAGGAGAGTGGATCCAGACCGATCTTGGTAATGTTTCTACTGTAAATGCAATACAGATCAACTATGCAGACCAGGATGTGTCATTCCCAAAAGAAATGGATTCAATTTTTTTAGGAAAAACATTGGGTCTTTATCATCAATACAAACTATATTATTCAGTTGATGGAAAAAAATGGAATGTATTAATTGATAAAAGCAATAATAAAAAAGATGTGCCACATGATTATGTCGAGTTGCCCCAACCAGTACAGGCAAGATTTATCAAGCTTGAAAACATTCACATGCCTGCCGGCAAATTCGCCATTAGTGGTTTACGTGTTTTTGGAAATGGCAATGGGCAAAAGCCAGATGCAGTGAAAGGATTTATTGTGTTACGGACCGAAAAAGATAAACGCAGTGCTTTTATAAAATGGAAGCCGGTAGACAATGCCTTCGCTTATAACATTTATTATGGTACAGATCCTGGCAAGCTTTATACAAGCATCATGATACATGCCAATAATGAATACTGGATGAAAGCCATGGATTCTCAAAAGACATATTATTACTGTATTGAGGCCATTAACGAAAATGGAGTTTCCGAAAGATCAAAAATCATAGAAGTAAAATGAAATACATTTTTTACATATTTATTTTCTTTTGTGCTGCATGCAACACAAACAGTAAACCCGATAGCAAACCTGTAGCAGATCAACCTTTCTGGAATGATATTCAGAATTTCAAAAAGCAAGACTCTGTTTCATTTCCTCCAAAAAATGCTATTCTTCTCATCGGCAGTTCTTCTTTTACCAAATGGACAGATGTGCAGGATTATTTTCCCGGCTATACTATTATCAATCGCGGCTTTGGAGGTTCTACTTTATTAGATCAAATACGCTATGTAAATGATATTGTTTTTCCTTACGATCCAAAGCAAATAGTTATTTATTGCGGAGAAAATGA
>DASYQG010000603.1:0-3589 GCA_036005825.1 Chitinophagaceae bacterium
TTCAATGGCCGTGAGTTTGCTGATCAAAAAAACTTCGGTAAATTTATAGAGAAAGCGAGCTGTTATGGTAAGTGAAAAACATATCATAAAGGTTGATCAGGAAATAACTCCCGTTCATTATTCAAAAAGAACAGAGCCAGAATTACAGGTTGGCGCAGATTATTATGTTTGTTTTGGTAACAATATAGCTTATCCCTGTACACTTACTAAGATCATTGAGGGTACTCCTAAAAAAATTGTTATCAGCAAATATGATAATGGTAAAATTTTTGGTGAACACACATTGTTCAGTAATGAAATAGGCCGAACTCCGGAAGAGGCAGTAAGGAATTCTGTAACTTTTTAGGGAGGCAACATCAACACGTTCATGCTATGAACGAACTCATGGTGAGTAAATCATTTCTCAAATAGAATTTAGAGAAGGTGATCTTTATTCAGCTAACTTCGATATTGATTATAATTACTCACTACCAACATAACAAACTATGAGACGGTCCCTTTTAACTTTATTGTTCTTTCTCTTTATTCTCTCAGGTACTAAGGCTGGGAATTATTCTGATACATCTTCTGTTCTTGGCAGATGGGACATCACTGTTAATATTTCGGGAAAAGATTTTCCTTCCTGGTTTGAAGTAGAAAGATCAGGTAGTCGTACGTTGGTTGGAAGATTTGTTGGACCGGGTGGAAGTGCAAGACCAATATCGCAGGTAAATCTCAGTAATGGTAAACTTAGTTTTTCTATTCCTCCACAATGGGAAGCACAGTCAAACAATTTAAATCTTGAAGCAACTCTCGAAAGTGATAGCCTGGTTGGTACTATCACTCTTCCCGACGGAAGAAATTGCAAATTCTCTGCTGTTCATGCACCAGCTTTAACCCGTAATACAAAACCGGTTTGGGATAAGCCGATCCAACTGTTTAACGGAAAGGATCTGAAAGGCTGGCACGCATCGGGAACAACTAATCAATGGATAGTTGAAAATGGGATCCTGAAAAGCCCAAAAGCTGGTTCAAATTTAATTTCTGATGCGACTTTTAATGATTTCAAGTTACAGGTTAAATTTCGTTTTAAAGAAAATGGTAACAGTGGTGTTTATTTAAGAGGTCGCTATGAAGTACAGATCACAGACTATTATAAAGAGACGCCTGTAAAAGATGTGTTAGGATCAATTTATGGTTTTATTGCACCCAGTGAAAGCGCAGGTAAAAAACCAGGTGAATGGCAAACCTACGAGATCACGTTGATCGGAAGAATGGTGACGGTTGTGCTCAATGGAAAGACAATTATTTGCAACCAGGAAATACCCGGCATCACAGGCGGCGCATTAAATAGTCATGAAGGAGCTGCAGGACCTATTATGTTACAAGGCGATCATGAACCAATCGAGTACGGGAGTATTATTATCACCCCTGCTAAATCACTTTGAGTGCAAGAGATGAAAAAAGGATCAATCATTATTGTCAGCCTCATCATACTATTTTCAGCTTGCTCCAATAATAATAAAAAGCCCGAGAGCAGTGATCAAAACAATAATGTAAAAGAAACCGTCACGAATACAAAAAAGAAAACAATTGTTTTTTTTGGTAATAGCCTTACAGCCGGTTATGGTGTTAGTCCTTCTGAAGCTTTCCCTGCAATCATTCAAAAAAAGATCGATTCACTTGGTCTTCCTTACCAGGTGATCAATGCAGGTGTAAGCGGTGAAACTTCTTCCGGTGGCAAAACCCGTATTAATTGGATCTTGCGTGAACGGGTAGATATATTTGTTCTCGAACTTGGCGCTAATGATGGCTTACGTGGTACTCCTCTTGCAGAAACTAAAAAAAATCTCCAGGATATTATTGATACCGTAAAAGCAAAGTATCCTCATGCTAAATTGGTTTTTGCCGGTATGGAGATCCCGCCAAACATGGGACAAGCATATACTACTGAGTTTCGAAATATTTATACTGACCTGGCAAAAAAAAATTCAATGACACTCATCCCATTTCTTTTGGAAGGTGTTGGTGGTGAACCAGAACTCAACCAGGCGGACGGTATTCATCCAACTGCACAAGGCCATCTTATAGTCGCTGAAAATGTTTGGCGCCAAATAGAAAAGCTTCTCTGACGAGTTTCCTCCGAACTTAATAAAGTTCATCATTAATGAATCTGAGTGGGATTCGCCTGGTCTATCAACTAAAAAAAACAATAACTTTATAAAAACTTATCATCATGAGTGAGTTTACCGGAGACCTGGACCTGTTGTCATCACTGGATTTACAACTGTTGGAAACAGATGTGAAGACGATGTTGGACAGTGAAAAACAATTGAAAGAGATACTTAATGAGATACTAAACTGGATCGAGTATAAAAGCAGGAACGATATTCTAACATCTATACTATTATATAATAACGAAACAACCCAGTTATTTAGCGGGGCCGCTCCTTCACTTCCCGATCGTTATAGCAATACGATCAGTGGAATGAAAGCTGGTCCTGTTGCCGGATCCTGTGGTACAGCAGCATTCTCTCGCAAACAGGTAATTGTGGATGATATTGCAACTGATCCTTTGTGGGAAAATTATAAGTCCTATGCATTAGTTGAAGGTCTGCGTTCGTGCTGGTCGACACCTATATTTAATGCCGAAGATGAATTGCTGGGAACATTCGCCCTATATTACACGGAAGCACGCCAACCAACAGTACATGATCTCGAACTTATTGATGAAATAGTAGACGTTACTGCATCTGCTATTGAAGAAAGAGAAGAGGATTTTAAGAAAATGATTGGAAGCAATTAGAAAAGTTATTATACCTCTAAAGAGAAATAAAGCATTTACCCAATTTCAATCTTTTGTTTCTTTTGATTTTCAAGCGCCTTGTTCTATGCTGTACTTCGATTGTCATCCTGAGCGAAATGTTTCCTCCTCTCCAACAACCGCATATTATTCACAATTCACCGTCGACCATTCACCACTACACTTCCTCCCTCAATATCTCCAACGGTGGTCTTGTCACCACCCCCCGACTATTTATCAATCCAATAAAAACAGTAAGCAAGCAAACCGATACAAAAACTATCAACAGCCACATCCACTCCGTTGTAAATTCAGTTTCAAAAATAAATCTCGCGATCAACCAGGTCATACCCAATGACAAGAACATAGCTGTACCAGCAGCCAATGCACCAAGGAAAAAATATTCAAGAGCTGTAATATAAAATATTTGTTTACGACTTGCACCAAGCGTACGAAGCAATACACTTTCTTGTATACGCTGATACTTACTGATCAGCACAGAAGCTATCAATACGATCAGACCGGTGAAAATGCTAAACGCAGCCATGAAACGAATAACAAAACCTACTTTATCTATTATTTGACTCACGATGTTCAACACCGCACTCAGGTCAATAACAGTAACATTCGGGAATCGTTGCACTAGCTGTTGTTGAAACCGTGCAGATACATCTTTGTTATCAATACGGGTAACCAGTACATGAAACATTGGCGCCTGCTCTAGTACACCGGTAGGAAACACAACCAGGAAATTTGTTTGTACACGGCCCCAATCCACCTGGCGAAAACTGCCGACAATAGTTGAAA
>DASYQG010000604.1:0-13451 GCA_036005825.1 Chitinophagaceae bacterium
ATGATGCAGCATAAGAGTGGTTTAAAAGATTGGGGATCGGTAGTATCCATTGCAGGGTGGCCAAGAAGTACTAAAACGTATAATAACGATGATGCCTTATATGTTATAAGCAATCAAAAAACACTGAACCATAAGCCAGGCGACGAATTTCTCTATAGCAATTCAAACTACAATCTTTTTGCAATTATTGTACAAAGAGTAAGCGGAATGAGTTTAGCTGATTTTACCCGTAAAAATATTTTTGAGCCGGCAGGAATGAAACATACACAATGGCGGGATGATTATAAAAGAATAGTCCCCAACAGGGCTATCGCTTATTCAAAGGGCGGGGAGACTTATCAAACAAATATGCCTAATGAATATGTTTATGGTAATGGCGGGCTACTCACTACGGCAGAAGATCTGCTGATATGGAACAATTATTATTTAAATGGAAACCTGGGGACTTCATCTTTGCTTGCAAAACAACTGAGCACAAATCCGCTGAACAGCGGAATAATGCATATATATGCGGCCGGTCTATTTGTTGGTACATTCAGAGGCTGGAAATATATTTCACATGATGGCGCAACTGCCAGCTATCGGGCAAATCTTGAAGTTTATCCGGAGCTTGGACTATCAATAGCCTGGCTGAGTAATACTTCGGAATTTGATAACGACACCATCGATGTAGCTGAAGAAATTGGAAATTTCTTTGTACCGGTTAAAATACCTGAAATTAAAAAAGATCCCCCGCCTCCATTTACGATCTCAAAAAACAAGCTGACTAAATATACCGGTTGGTATAGAAACAGCCGAACTGGTGGTGGTGCAAAATTATACTTACAAAACGAAAAATTATTCGCCACACAGGTAGGTCATTTAACACCTGTTGCAGAAAATGTTTTTGTTACTGGAAATAACCGGGTCGAATTAAATTCAAAAGGCTTTTTATTTATTAATGGCGCAAAGGATAGCATTTATTTTACTGCTGTTGATTCTGCAAAGCTTGATGAAAAGACCATGAACGAATACACAGGCGAATACTACTCAGATGAGGCAGAAGCAAAATTTTATGTACAGGTAAAGAATGGTAAACTTGCAATGCTACAAAAACCAAAAACCGAATTTCAGCTTACACCCACTTATAAAGATGGATTTGAAACTCCTGCCGGCATAGTTTATTTTGAAAGGGATAAGAATAAAATTGTCAATTTGAAAATATCAGTTGGAAGGGCAAGGAATGTAGAATTTAGAAAGATCAAATAGAGCTCGTTCATGATCTCCATTTAATAGTTCCTTCTTTACTTTCTTTAACCCGGAACCTGACAATTTTTTTTATCAAAAGTAAAGGCATTGGTTTATCATGCGGAAATTGAACCGAGCCTTCCGCAGTTTTAAATGTTGCAAGTTCTTTAGCAAAAGCTTTTATAGCAGATGGCATTGGATAAAAACCAATATGGTTTTTAAATACAGCAAATGTGACAAGTATTTTCTGGTAAGAATAAGCAGGCATCCTCCATTTCAATTCTTCCTTTGCGCCTGGTGCTGCTGCCTTTATACATTCATGTAGCTTCCACAATTTCTCTTGCACTTCAGCCGGCGCAGAATAAATATATTCTTCAATAGTTTTGGGTTTCATTTGATCTTAATGACAATTTAATTTCCTTTACTTGCCCGCCAAATAAACCATACATTCAAAATTATATACAGGATCAATATCACCAACGATGCAGCTATATCAAATTTATATGCTTTTGCAGCTTTATTCTTTTTGATAAGGTTTAATGAATAGGCATTTGCAGCAATTGTAGCGAAAATAAAAAATAATGTGACACCATGCAGCAGGTCAACCAATGTAAATGAACTCGATTCCGGTAAGGCAGAATCAATAATATATTTGTTACCAATAACTGCAAATAATGCCCCCACAGTCAATCCGAAACGGGAATCCATTCCATCCGCATGAATGTAAAAACATACATAGGAAATAAGAAATGCGATGTACATTCCTAAAAACATTTTCCAAAACAACCCAGAAGCTTCCCGGTTAACAACCAGTCTTATTCTGAATGAGCTGTACTCTGTATGCGGCTTAGCAAGGTCTTCATCCCCAAATCCAGTTTCATACATCTTTATACCGGTAGAGAGCAAACAACTATCGATGGACCAGCCACGCAATGTAAATCTCGAATCATAATGCTGACCAACTGTGTCAGCAACAAAAACCATATATCTTGAATCGTATTGGGAATTTTCGAAAGCGATCCGAAGACTTTGCCTGTCAAAAGGAAAGTTGCTAATTCTCCATGAATCTTTCATTACACACTGCAATTTCATTTGCATATTGATCCTGCCATTGCCGCTATCGATGGTTACAAAGGATTTGGTCACAGTTTTTGCTTGCGGTATCTCAAGGTTATTATAAAAATCAAAATCCTTGTTTTTATATTTTAGCCATATCCAGAGATTGACGCTGTACTCTTTTTGCTTAAAATCTATATCATGGATGCTTGTAATATAAATGCCGATGCTAACAGTATCGGGTTTTGTATCCTGTGCATATGTATGTAAACAAGAAGCTGAAAAAATAAAAAATAAAAATGCTTTTGAAATGATATTCTTTTTCATAGATATTCCTTGCAAGCACGAAAGATAGGAAACTAACAATCAAAAACAACGTACTTCTCCATCGTATAATTTATGATATCTCATAGTGAAAAAGTATCTTTTGATCATTCTTTTTATTTTCTTACCGGTTGATGTACTATCAAATTATTTATCAGGTCCCGGATAACAATTGGTGACTGTGATTCTATAAGATAACTATGAAGCGAATCTCCATTTTCCCAGGTGTTGCTTCCATCTTCTGCTACTTTTATTTTGCCGGTTTGAATATTCCACCATCGCTTGTATCCTTTCACAGCGATCAATACAGCGGTTTCGTCCCAACTCATTCTACCAGCACTATCCTGCAGACTTAACGGAATACAGATCCGGAATACATCTTTTACCGGACTGTTTTTAATAGAGCGATCATTTACCAATGGTAAACCAGTTTTTATCTTCATTCCAATTTCAACGCCGCTGAAAAATATCGGTGTCTCCCAATTTTCAAAAACAATTTTAGAAGAAGCCGCATCCATTCTAACATTGAATTCATTCCCAGAAGGAAAACTGCCCGCCATACAAACTAACTGCCTTACCTTCTTCCTCACCAATTCTTTACCAGTAAGCTTTGAATATTTATCGGGAGATGATTGAAGCAAGTCAGCAAGGTTGGTAAGAAACCCAACTGTTATTATTGTCACAGATCTATCGGGCTGCAAAGCCAAGGCTTTTCTATAAACCTCTGTTGCACTTAGTACTTCATCATTCTTTTTTATTTTATGCGGATATTTCAAAAAAAGTGAATCTGTCCAGTGCTGATTGTCTTTTAGCTCAAGTGCTTTCCCTTTTGGAACACCAATTAATAAATCTGGTCTGTTGAAATAAGTGTTTAAAACATTAAATACAGCGGCTACTCCTTCATATTTTGTGCTGGCAACTGTTGCGAGAATTTTGATATAACCGCTGTCAGCAAATGCATGTAATAAAGTAATGGCTCCTACATCATCATAGTCTGGGCCCATATCACTATCAAAAATTACAGGAACAGGCTTGACTTTTTGAGCCGGTGATGAAACAGGTATTAGAAAGCAAAAACAAAATAATAGGCGATACACTTGTTTAATTTTTACTTTTTATAATATTCATTCCAAACTATTGTTTTACCTGTTTTAGCAGATTGTCTTGCGGCGTCAAGGATCTTTACTACAATATCATTTGTTTCAGGCGAAGAAAGATCATATTTATTCATTTTAATATTACCCCGGATCACATTTACAAAATAAACAAAGGGATCATTGCGATCATTGTTTAAAGCAGATGCTGTGACAGTTTGAGCTTCTTTCTTTTCATCTTCTTTTATCTGCATATTGATTCCATCCTTGCAAAAAACAAAACCAGTTTTTCCATATACTTGCATGTCTTTACGACCAAAAGGCCAGTTCCATGATGCCTGGATGATCACCTGTGCCTTTTTATAGGTAAGAATGATCGTTGCTTCATCATCCACTTTAGGATATAGCTCGGGTTTTATTTGTTGAGTAACCGCAGTCACTGTTAATGGAGTTTCTCCATTCATAAGCCATGTTGAAAGATCAGCGCCATAGCAGCCGAAATCAGTTAATGCGCCCCCGCCGTTTAAGACAGGATCAGTAAGCCATTGCAGGAATTCGGCGCTGCATCCGATCTCAACCGGGCCCCGATGACCGGTATGAAAAACTATTTTTCGTATATCACCGATCAACTTATCTTCTTTGACCACTTGGTAAGCCTTTGCATTGCTGCCATACCAGGTAGTTTCATAATTCGTGAGCAAATGAATATTATATTTTTTTGCAAGTGTCAGCATTTTTGTTACATGTTCATTGCTTACGGCTAATGGCTTTTCCACCATAACATGAATACCACGAGGTGCACAATACTCGACAACTTTTAAATGTTCATAAATATTATTAAACGCAAGTACAGCCTCGGGTTTTGTTTTTTCAATCGCTTCTTCAATTGTATTATAAACAATACTCATGCTATAGCCATATCGCTTTGAATATTTTTCCGCCAACGAATGATCAGGCTCCGCAATTCCGACAACTTCAATATTATTTTTATTTTGGTATCCAAGTATCCAGCCCACATGGTCATGTACAAGACCGACAACAACTACACGCAATGGTTTTAGTTTTAGAGTATCATTTTGGGCTGTCACCGATAGATGATTAGATATAATGAATATTGCTAACAAAAAGCGCAGGAGCATGGCATTGATTTTTAGCAAATATAACTTTTGTAGTAACGGCAGTTAAATTATGAGTGGTCCTGTATTTTGGATCAGGATGGCTAAATTTACAATCCAGATCAATATTTAATTATGAAAGTAAAAATCATCTTAAGCATCCCGGTATTTATTATTTGCTCAATAACATGTTCAGGCCAAAATCCCCCGGTGGAAACTCAAAACCCAAATACAAATTATAAACCCGCACATAACGGGCAAACAAGAGTAGCTGGTGTAAAAACAAAAACTGCTTATAAAGTAGATAAGCTCGCAGAAAAATTAGGTTCGCCATGGGCTATCATTCCTTTGCCTGACGGACGATTGCTTATAACAGAAAGAAGAGGTTCTATGCAGATCCTTGATGCGAATGGAACCTTTATAAAAAAGATCACTGGCTTTCCAGAGGTGGATGATTCTGGCCAGGGAGGAATGCTCGATGTTGCATTGGATCCAAATTTTAGTAAAAACAAAATGATCTATTGGTCTTTTTCGGAAAAAAATGGCGTTGGGAATCTTATGGCTGTCGCCAAAGGAGAACTCAATGAAGCAGAATCAAAAGTTCAAAACCCGGTTGTTATCTTTCGTGCAACACCTCCATTAAAAAGCAGCATGCACTATGGTTCCAGGCTTGTATTTGATAAAGACGGGAATCTTTTTGTAAGTACAGGCGAGCGATCAATATTGGAAGGAAGAAAGCAAGCGCAGTGGCTTAATTCTGGTCTTGGTAAAATTTTTAAAATAACAAAGGATGGTAAACCGGCGCCGGGAAATCCTTTCATCAATCAAAAAGATGCAATGCCTCAAATATTTGCCTATGGAATACGCAATGCACAGAGCCTTGATATCAATCCTGCGACGGGTGAAGTATGGGAAGCAGAATTTGGACCCAGAGGCGGCGATGAAGTAAATATTATAAGAGCAGGAAAAAATTACGGCTGGCCAACCATTACATACGGAATTGAATATGCTGGTGGAAAAGTTGGTGATGGCATTCAACAAAAAGAAGGAATGGAGCAGCCCGTTTATTATTGGGACCCCGTTCTTTCACCAAGCGGAATGACTTTTTATAAAGGCAGTACTATTCTAGAATGGAAAAATAATTTATTTATTGGCGGACTCAGCAGTATGCACATAGCACGGCTTGTTATTGAAAATAATAAAGTAGTGGGTGAAGAAAGATTGCTGGAAGACAAAAAAGAAAGGTTTAGGGATATTACCTATTTCAATGGGATGCTATATGCGGTTACTGATGGCGGTAATCTTTACAGGATCAGTAAAAAATAATTAAATCAATCTTAAGTTTATTCTTATTATTCGCCCGGCTTGAAATTTGATGATTCTTCGTACGATATATGAGGAAAAAAGAAAACTTATGGGAATTGTTGCAAAGGCTGGATGAAGAAGCCGGTCAGTTCAATTTTCATTTACATGAAGCCAATCGCTATTTTGATAATACAGCACTAGCAACAAAAAAAATATTGGAAAAGCATGAAAAAAGATTACACAAATTGATCGGGAAAGTTCAAAAATCCTTGAAAGCTTTTCAAAAACAAAAGAAAAAAGGTGAAAAAAATCTATGATTGAGTTACTACCAAATAATATAATTAACACCTTCGATCATTTGATATTGGTTTCCTGACTTTAAACCACCCTGGTAACCTTGCCTGTCGAGTGATGTATACCATGTGTAATTAGATGAACCAATACTTTTTAATTTTCCCCTGATAGATTTATCATCAAAAGTAGAATAGTAAGTAATCTGGGTTGCGCCGATCGATTTTATTTTTCCCCGGTATGCTTCATTCTCATAAGAATTATAAAAGGTAATATTTTTTTGACCGGCACTTTTTATTTTTCCTTTCATCGTTTCATTGCCAGGTTCAGTGTAATAGTTAAACAAAATACTTCCGATCGATTTCACTTTTCCGACCAAAGCAGCATCTTCTGTCGATCCATAATAAGTAATTGAAGTAATGCCAATGCTTTTTATTTTACCTTTTAGTATCGAATCAAATTGCTTTTCATAATATTCTATCCTTCCCATATAAGGTTGCAATTTCGCCGGTTCTGAATAGAAACGACCAGGCTCCATTTCATTTCCCCATTCAAGAATATTACCATCCTGTGAAACTTTGATAATGATTTTTTGGTTGGTAATAAACGCAAGGCATGAGAACTCTGAGCCTTGTGAAAAACTTACAAACTTTAAAGTTTGTGAATTTCCGATGCCATAGAATAGCAGAAAAGCAAGAAGTACAAATGATCTTTTCATATATCCTTATTTACATAATGAAGTTAAAAAACTTTATGCAATAATCAGGATGTTACAAAATCGTATTTATACTCTTTACTTCTTATCACATTCTTAGATCCAACGCTTTCAGCTGCACCGATAGTTCATTCATCAATTTCATTTGTTTCTCTTATAAATCCTTTTTTCACCATCCTTATTATCAATATCCGCGATTTTCTTTTGTTCATCGGTTTCTGGTTTAATGATCTTTTCGTTTGCATGACCATGAGGATACCCTTTAAAGTCTTCGTCAATCTTATTATCCGGATTCTTCCGTACTTCTTCTTTTTTTATGATCGGTTTTGTCTTCTTATTCATAACAGTTTTTCTTAAATAGAAATAATTATTATGCCAAAAGAGTTTAAAACCAGATCGCCGCTCGTATAATTTCTCGTACCAATCCTGAGGTGATCAATACTTTCACCCAAAATCTTTAACAGGGGTTCTTTCCTGTTTTATTACTGCCTATTCTATTATCTTGTTTGCAAACTGATCCCTTTGAAAAACTATTTTACCCTGATCATTACGGCAGTTACTGTATTTATTATATCATGTAGCGACATGGAAAAAGGGAACTTTGAAAATAAACCATTAGCTGTAAAGAAAGAAACCAAAGCCGTTAAACCAAAAAGGAAAAAGCCGAAAATAAAAGTTACTACAACCGGGAAAACAAAAACTGAAACTCTTCCGGCAAAAGATGAGGAAGATGAAGAGGAAGAAGATGAACCGGTAACATCCCCCGAAAATACAACTATTGTAAATATTCTTACTAAAAAGATAAAAAACTATGCTATCCAAAATGATCTATCAACTGAATATTGCTTCTTAGTTGATATGAGCTTACCGAGCGGACGTAACCGGTTTTTTATCTACGATCTGAAAAAAAATATGGTAATCAACTCCGGTCTTGTTTCTCATGGAAGCTGCAACGAGACTTTTCTTGCCCGCCCCCGGTTTTCCAATAGTACCAAGAGCGGGTGCAGC
Source organism: Chitinophagaceae bacterium (assembly GCA_036005825.1). Classification (GTDB taxonomy): domain Bacteria; phylum Bacteroidota; class Bacteroidia; order Chitinophagales; family Chitinophagaceae; genus VBAS01. The sequence goes on from DASYQG010000604.1 coordinate 8,136, forward strand.
TCACTGGGGAAATACAAAGTGGGAGAATTTTATAAAGGTAAATATGGAAAATCTTTCCGGTTATATGGGCTTGATGATTGCAATTCCAACGCCTACAAGAGAGCTGTCGTAATACATGGATATGATTGCGTACCCGATAAAGAAATTTATCCAAGAGTGCTTTGTAATAGTTTCGGATGCGTAATGGTTTCTTATAATTTTTTTGATAAGATATCCCGCATAATTGGAAAAACGGAAAAGCCAATTGTACTTTGGATATATCAATGATCCCGGAAGTTTTATTTTGCTCTTAAAACAAGGCGTGTTTCTTTATTCTTTTTTAACAGTAGATCGTTTTCTCTTACTTCATAATGATCGATACTGCTTAAAGTCGAAAGAAAAGTATTTTCAAATTCAATGTCATTACAACTCATTTTTGTACTCAACACTTCCGTAAACCTGATCGCCTTTTTATCAACAGTATAATTTCCATTGACCTGGTTACAGCCTCCATTTCCCGAAAACCTTTTTGCAGATACATCAAAAGTAATATGTGCATCTCTCCTGCCTCCGCTTTGCTGCACCGGCACTCCTTTCATCTCCACCACTACCCATTCCTGATGACCCCAACTTGAATCTGGGGAAAGTTTTGGACTACAATTGAATCCCATAACTACTATTAACAAAATGAATACGTATTTCATGCTCAATTTTTGCTTTACTTTTTGAATTGTATATAAAACTGTGCCAGTCAGCTTCATTTCTCTGTAAATGAATTTTCAGAACACTAAACTGGCATATTTTTTTAGGGAATAACCCGTCGACTTTTATATATTTATAACAGGAATTTTAAAACTATCTAATATGAAACGCTTAACATCATTTCCGTTGCTGACAATTTTATTTTTGGGGTTGTTTATGAACATTTCAAGCCAGGCACAAAAAGAAGAGAAAGACGATAAAATTGTAGCCGATGCTCATGTAGCCAAAGCAGATTTTATCAAAGCTGATGGCCTGATGCAAAGTTTATTTGACAATTCGTATGGCTATGTTATTTTCCCGAATGTAGGAAAAGGTGCAATTGGTATTGGTGGTGCTGCCGGTAATGGTGCTGTTTTCCAAAAAGGGACTTTGATAGGCATGGCTGATATGAAGCAGGTGTCAGTTGGATTTCAGTGGGGCGGTGAGGCTTATCGTGAAGTAATATTTTTTGAACACGAAGCAGATCTAAACAGGTTTAAAGAAAATAAAATTGAGTTTGCCGGGCAAGCTTCTGCAGTAGCAGTAACAAAAGGCGCAGCTGCTAATATAAAATACAAAGATGGCGTTATGATATTTTCTCAAACAAAAGCCGGATTAATGTATGAAGCCTCTGTTGGCGGCCAGAAATTTAAATTCAGACATTTATAGATAAAATAACCTAGCATTTTTCAAAAGCCGGTAATAATTATCGGCTTTATTTTTTAAAATACTCACCAAAAAAATTGTATCTTTTGCTGTTCAACTAGCCTTTATGAAAAAACTCTTGTTCCTGGTTGTTATCCTTTCATTCAGCCTTTGCTTAGTTGCTCAAAGCAGAAAATCATTTTCCGTAAATCCCGGGAAAAAGATTGTGGAAGAGATTCCAATCACTGATATCTATAGATACGCTGAATTTAAAATGGGTGAGGTGTCATTAAAAAATGGAACTGCTGCCAATGTAAAATTGAATTACAATAGTGTATTTGGTGAAATGCAATACATTGATCCAAAAAATGGCGATACGCTTTCGTTGGCTGAGGAAAAAAATATAAAGTTCATCGCCGTGGAGAAAGACACTTTTTATTTTGATGAGGGATGGCTGGAACTCATCGGTGGCACCTCCACAGTCAGAATAGCAAAGAAAAAATTATTGGAAATAACAAATAGAGAAAAAATCGGCGCCATGGAAGTTGCCGGTTTTGGAGCAATTGAAACTTATAATAAATATACCGGCAGCCAGCACATGAAAGACCTGGTTGCGAAAGAAAAACTCACTTTCACCGAACATGTCAGTTACTATTTTGGCGATCGATTCAATCATTATTCCCGTGCAAATAGAAAAGGATTATTAAAGCTGTACGGCGATTCAAGTGAAAAAATTGATAAATGGATAAGTGAAAATAAGATCGATCTATCCAATGAAGACGATCTGAAAAAATTGTCTGTTTATTTACAAAGCTTATAAAATATAAATTAAGCCTCTGCTTTTTAATACGACCTTAATCTCACAACAAATTATCTTTGCTTAAATATTTTCACAATGAACGCCTATGACGAGTCGGTTAGTGTTGAATTATCAGTGTGGCAAAAGAAAATGCTGAGACGACCCTCTCTTTTAAATGGTCTTTCAAAAAGAATTCAAACAAAGATCAATAGCTGGATACCTGAAAAAGTCCATAATGCAATTACAGTTACGATCAAACAAATGATACGTGGAGTTTTATTTGGGGCTAAGCATACAACATCAGATATTTTAGTAGGTGTTAGCTTAAGAGATCGAGAAGATGCTGTAAGAAAAAAAATAGATGCATATAGAAACACGGCAGCAATAGAAGGCGGTATCACTGGTGCAGGCGGTATCTTATTGGGTCTTGCTGATTTCCCTATATTGATCGGGATTAAAATGAAATTGCTATTTGATATTGCATCGCTATATGGCTTTAATGTCTATGACTATAAAGAGCGGGTCTATATTCTCCATATTTTCGAACTCGCATTTTCAAGCGATGAACACAGAAAGAATGTTTATCTTAAAATGACAGACTGGGAAACAAAAAGCAAATCTCTTCCGGCCGATATTAATCAATTTGACTGGCGAAATTTTCAACAAGAATATCGTGACTATATTGATCTTGCAAAGATGGCGCAACTGGTACCTATAATCGGCGCGCCAGTTGGGGTTTTTGTAAACAGCCGGCTGATAAGAAAATTAGGCCTTACGGCAATGAATTCTTACAGAATGAGATTGATCAAGTGATCCCAAATCTATTTTGCCGGCGGCCCTTCCCATAATACTTGTTCTATTACCCATTTATCTCCTTGTTTGGAAAGCAGCACATAATCAATACCCCACCAGGCTGTCACTTTTGCTGATGCAATTGTATTTCCTACATCAAGCACTTCAACTTTTTTAGGGGAATCAGGTTTCGCAAAACTCTTTTTTGCCATAACATTTTTTGCATAATCCAATGCCTCCCGAAAAGTCATCTGCCCATCAAAATCATAAACACCGGTAGTTTTATTTTTCCAATAACCGATCTTATGCAGTGATGGCTTTAAAGCAGCAATAAGCTTGGTAGTATCGCCTTCATAAAATCCTTCAATGTAATTCAGGCAAGCTCTTTCAACTTTTTCTTTTTCCTGCGCAGATGAAAATTTAAATGCTGAAAATAATAATAAGAGGAAGATAAGTTTTTTCATGACATATATTTTATGTTAGTAAAGTAACACTGAATAGTGAACCAACCTAAGGTAATGATTATAGTGGAAATTTCACCCGATCATATAGCCTTTACTGCCGCTACAAATTTTCTTACATCATCATCGGAAGTATATACAGCAGGAGTTACACGAATACAACCATCTTTACCCAATGCACGGCCAACTGTAAGAATATTGTGTTCTTTAAACAGAATATCCGCAACATCAGAGGTCTTTTTATCTTTTATTCGAAATGAAGCAATGGCGCAGGAAAGTTCGGCGGGAGTAACAATTTCTACTTTGTCAACTTGTTTCAATTCATTTATCCAAATTGATTTCAGATAATGTAATCGCCTCGAAACTTTTTCAACGTCCATCAACTTATGAAAATCAAGACTATCAGGAATAGTCATAATAACAGCAAAGGGTGTAGTACCAAAATGAGCCAGCTTGCTAATGTTGTCTTCAGCCGTATTTACATCGCCAAACAACACATTCATTTCTTTGATGCGTTCTTTCTTTATGTACAAAACGCCGGCTCCAATTGGAGTCCCGATCCATTTATGCAGATTCATTCCAACAAAGTCTGAACCCAATGCAGGTAAGCTAAACGGCACTTGTCCCAATGCATGAGCAGAATCCGTAATAGTATCGATGCCTTTTTGTTTTGCCATAGCAGCGATCTTTTGTACCGGCACTATCAGCCCATTGATATTTGAAACATGTGTTAATAAAATGACCTTGGTTTTATCAGTGATCATTTTCCGATACAGCTCAACAATTTCGTCTTCATTCGCAGGTAATAAAGGCATCTCAAAAGCATTTACTTTTACCTTGCCACGCTTCTCTAGCAATCTGAATGCTTCTATCATGCTGAAATAATCAAGCTGGTTGATCAAAACTTCATCGCCTTCTTTAAATGGATATCCTTGTATGGCAATGTTCAATGCCTCTGTTGCATTACGGGTAATAATGATCTCTTCGGGCAATACCTGCAGAAAAGCTGCCAGTTCCTTTTTAATTGCAGTGCTTGTCTCAGGATAAGTTTTTCTTGCAAACCTTGCTCCTTCCCTATTCGCCAGCAATATATTTTTTTGGAAAGCTTGTAACACGGGTTTTGGTTGTATACCGTAATACCCATTTTCAAGATTGATATAATCTTTTGAAACGATATAGTATTTATTCGCAATATGTTTCCAGTATTTCTCATTGTCGGCAGCGCCGTCGTTTTTAAAATCGCTTATATCAATTGCTGAATCAAAAAGATTTTCAGCCGATCCAAAAGAGGGTAATCCGGTCATGAGCAACCCAGCGCCTAATTGTTGTATAAATTTTTTCCTGTTGTTTGGCATACAAAAGTTTTAATACAAAAAAGACTTTTGTAAAGAAAAGAAGAATAACAAAAACAAAGAGGATAAATTGATGAAAGGTATAACAGTTACAGTATTTTCTCTATTTAATTATTTCCCATAAGTCAACTGTCTTATCAGCACTCGCAGTTGCTATCCACTTTCCATCATGACTGTAAGCGACGTCCATCACGTCATTTGTATGTTTAGTAAACGTCTGAAGAAGTTTGCCGGTTTCTACATCCCAAAGTCTTGCAGATACACCGGGATTAAATTTTGAATCCCCAAATATGACTTGCAGAAATTCACCGATTATTGGCTTATCTCTTCCCCCTGTCATCAATCGTTTATCATCAGGGCTAAAGGCAACTGCCTGCACATGTTCTGCAACTTTCATTGCCCTGATAAGTTTCTGGTCAGCTACATTCCAAATCTTTATTGTTTTATCATCGCTTGTGCTTGCCAGCAATTTGCCATCATGGCTAAATGCAATATCCACTACGGTTTCTTCATGTTCCTTATTATCCCAAACCAATTTGCCATTCTC
>DASYQG010000605.1:0-13416 GCA_036005825.1 Chitinophagaceae bacterium
ATTCATTCTGGCAGATCTATCGCAAAAGTTACCAGGGCAGTCTTGCAGATGCAGAGAAAGGAAACCTATCAGCACTTGATGATGTTTTCTTCAACAACCTTCAACCTTCAACTTTAAACGTTCAGCTTTCTCCCGCAGCATCAAGAGCCGCTTTATTCATCATGCTTTATCGCGGATATCCATTATTGCAGCAGCCATTTCAATTACTGAATTGTTTATTAGAAATAGATGAACAGCTAAGTTCATGGCGCTATCGTCATATGAACATGGTTCATCGAATGATTGGCACAAGGATTGGAACGGGTGGAAGTTCAGGGAAAGATTATCTAAAAGCCGCCGCAGACAAACATTATATCTTTCGTGAAATTGCGCAGCTAAATAGTTTTCTTATCGAAAGAAGAAAACTGCCAACATTGTCCAATGAAATGGAAAAGCGATTAGGGTTTGTTCACCAGTAATTCTCAGAAAAATCTCTCTCTCCCTTCAATTTTCCTGTAAGGCATTTTGAAGAATGCATCTATTTTAGAATTGAACTCATTTGTATAAACGATCGGTGTGCTATGTCCTGAGTTTGGCAGTATCCATAAATAAGCATTCGGAATATTTTTATAGATCTCCATGGTATGTTCTTCTTTAATTACATCATGATCGCCACCGATAACTAATGTGGGACAAGTTATTTTCTGAAGATCGCTTAATGGTATATGCGGATTTTCAACTAATAGGTTTAATAATTTATAGCCCTCTTTTTCCTTTTCATTTTTATCAGGCTTGGCTTTTAGCTGAGTGTATATGGGTGTTACCATATCCCAAATTTCCTGTGGTACAGCTGTTGTGTCAGGGCGAAGGTTTGCTCCTGTAATTGCCAGTTTTTTTACTTTTTCAGGATGACGAATAGCCATCAACAATCCATTAATACCACCATCGCTCCAGCCAACTACATAGGCTGAATCAATTTTCATTGCATCAAGTAATGCAGCATAATCATCGGCCATCATTTCATAGCTAAGTGAATCTGCTGCATCGGCTGATTTTCCCTGCGCACGGCTATCTGCAATGATCACTTTATATTTTTGTGCGAAATAGGGAATTTGTTTTGTAAAATTATTTATCGAACCGCCGTTGCCATGAATAAATAATAATGGTTTGCCTTGACCATAAACTTCCACATACATTTTAAATCCGCGGATGTCATAATATTTTCCAACTGCTTTGTTCTTGCCATACATGTTTTTTGGGTCTTTCATCATTTTTCCAAACTCGGCCTGGATTTTTGCAATATCATCCTGCGAAAATGATAAGAGGGCAATTGCATTAAAAGCAATATATAAAAGCAGCAGTTTTTTCATGAAGATTTGTTTTAAAGACAAACAAGATAAAAAAAAGAATGAGGTATTTAAAAAATACCTCATTCTACAATTAACCTTATAATTAAAAAACTAAAGAGTTTAAAAAGTATAACGAATTCCGAGCCCTCCATAATGTGCAAAACCTACATAATCTCCAAATTCAAATGACGGCTGCCAATCGATGGAAATGTTGATAGGTGCACCGTTAAACTTATAATCAAGACCTAAGACACCATCAATGCCAATATAAGTGCCATCGACGTGGTTATTATGATCGTAATAATCATAAAAACCAACATGAGCACCGGGGCCGACATACCATTTCAAACCCTGTGCATCTGCAAAATTTCCATGTATCTCATACAAACCAGTAAAACGAAAACCGCGATTCCAGAAAAAACCAATGAATTCGCCAGCATTGTTTTCATTAAAAAAATGCTTGAATGTAATACCTGCACCATCCCAGAATTTTACTCCAAGTGCGGATCGGTAAGAAGAGCTATGAGTACTGTTACTCTGGGCATGAGATAAAACAAATACACAAAGAGTTACAAATAATAAAAAGGGTTTTCTCATAAAAAATTGATTTTTAATTACTGTTTCAACCCCATTTTCGTGCCAGAATGTGGATAAAAGCGGAGGGAAATCAGTTCTTCCTGAAACTCAATAGAAAATAAATTATTGTAGAAAGCGCAATAAAAGCAGTGGTGCCGAACGTAAATGATGAACCAAAAGATGACCAGATAAAGCCGGCAATAATACTTGCCAGTAAGCTACAAATACTTTGACAGGATGTATAAAAACCAACTGCTGTTGCAGTGTTTGTGTCATGAGCAATATTCGTGATCCATGCTTTTACGATGCCTTCTGTTGCGGCAGCATAAATGCCATAAATAAAAAATAAAATAAAGATCGCAACAACAGATGGATGAAAAGCAAAGCCCCCATATACAATTGCGAACATCAATAAACCGATGATAAAAATATTTTTGATCCCGAATTTATCAGCCAGTTTACCAAACGGGAATGATGTGGCAGCGTAAATAAGATTGTAAAAGATATAAGCTGCAATTGTTACGGTGTCGCTACCGGTAACTTCTTTTGTAATGAGCAATAAAAAAACATCTGAACTGTTGAACAATGCAAATAATAATAAGCCAATCACGAGTTTTTTATATTCGATTGCAGCGACACTCCAGTATTTAAAAAAGGAGAAAAAATTTCCTTTCTCTAGTGTGGAAGCCGGTTCTTTTTTTTCTTTCAGTAAAAAGATCAGCAGCACAGCGATAATGCCGGGAATAAATGCGAAATAAAAAAGGGAGGAATAATTTTTCGGAAAAAAATAAAGAAACACCAACGCGATGATCGGACCTATAGCTGCACCAACAGTATCCATTGCTCGGTGAAAACCAAATACAGTGGCTTTTGTTTCTTTCGTTGATTGTTTTGAAAGCAAAGCATCTCTTGTAGCTGTTCTTAATCCTTTACCAAAACGATCCAGAGTTCTTGCAAAAAAGATCCACAGTGGATAAACAAACATTGCCATCATCGGTTTGCTGATCGCACTAAAAAAATATCCACCTTTTATAAATGGCAATCGAACTCCTTTTTCATCACTTAATTTACCAAAATATCCCTTGCTGATGCCGGAAGTAAATTCAGCAACACCTTCCAATATGCCGATCAGCAAAACTGAGAAACCAATGTCTTTTAGATAAACAGGAACGACAGGATAGATCATCTCACTTGCTATATCTGCAAACAAACTGACAATAGAAAGAATGATAACAGTACGGTTGATAAAACGCATGAATTGAAGTTAATCAATTTGATTTCACACCATGATGCAATAAGAAACGAAGATTCTCTCTTCAGAATTCATAACAAATCGCTATTATCAGCGTTCTATAAATTGCTGAAAGACTAGCAGGAAGTTCAAGAGAGCCATTCGCTTCGCTCTGGATAAACTGTGCTACGAGTGTTTAATAGAATTCCTGTAGCCGAACCCCATGAAAAAATTCTTTTACCAGCAAATTGAAAAATGCCTCACCCTTAAAAAAATATTGGCTGTCAAGGCTTTTCGCTTTGCTAATTCAAACAAATTCCTACAACTTTGCACACATTAAATCCAATCCTGATACATGGGACTTTTTAACTGGTTTACACAAGAAATAGCCATCGACCTGGGTACTGCCAATACCCTCATTATTCACAACGACGAAGTAGTAGTAAATGAACCTTCGATCATAGCACTGAATCGCAACAATCCTAAGGAAGTGCTGGCTGTGGGTAAAAGGGCTTTGATGATGCATGAGAAAACACACGAAAGCATCCGTACAGTTCGTCCGCTGAAAGATGGTGTAATAGCCGACTTTAATGCTGCAGAGCTGATGATCCGTGAACTCATTAAGCTTGTTTATACAAAGAAACCGTTATTTCCACCCAGCTGGCGCATGATGATCTGCATTCCCTCTTCCATTACTGAAGTAGAAAAAAGAGCCGTTCGCGACAGCGCAGAACAGGCTGGTGCAAAGGAAGTTTACCTGATCCATGAGCCTATGGCCGCTGCGCTGGGTATTGGTATTGATGTGGAAGAACCGGTTGGTAACATGATCATTGATATTGGTGGTGGTACTACAGGTATTACCGTGATTGCTCTTGCTGGAATTGTTTGCGACCAAAGTATTCGAATCGCCGGTGACGAGTTTACTGCTGATATTATGGAGGCCCTGCGCCGCTACCATAGCTTATTAATCGGTGAAAGAACTGCCGAACAGATCAAAATACAGGTCGGCGCTGCAATGAAAGATCTTGAAACTCCTCCTGATGATATCCCGGTTAATGGTCGCGACCTTGTAACCGGTATTCCTAAGCAAATTATGGTCAGCTTTCAGGAGATAGCGGAGGCTTTGGATAAAAGCATTTTTAAAATTGAGGAAGCTATTCTTAAAGCTTTGGAACAAACACCCCCTGAACTGGCTGCCGATATTTATCGCCGGGGACTTTATTTAACGGGAGGCGGGGCTTTGTTAAGAGGGTTAGATAAAAGATTAAGCCAAAAGATCAAATTGCCCGTGCATATTGCCGATGATCCGTTGAAAAGCGTGGTGCGTGGTACAGGCATTGCATTAAAGCACTACGACAGGTATCCGTTTGTTATGAGATAAAATGGCCCTTCCAAACTTCCCCAAGGGAAGGCTTAACATCACTTTAAATATGAATCTTCAATTTATAAACGACCTTCAAAGTCCTTTTCTTTAAAAAGGATTTAGAATAGTTTATGCGTAACATATTTCTCTTTATTCGCCGGTACATCACTTTTATCAGCTTTGTGCTGTTGCAGATTCTTGCACTTTCCATGTTATTCCGTTATAATAAATATCACCGTGCTGTTTTTTTTGGAAAGGCAAATGAAATAACCGGATATGTTAATTCGCAATACGATAATGTTGATGACTATTTTCATTTGAAAGAAGAGAACCTCCGGATACATAAAATGAATGATTCCCTTTTGAATCTGTTGCCCGGTAATTTCATAAAAGTAGATACAGGTTCTCATGTAATCACTGATACTGTTGCTTACGACACTCTTCACATGGTACGAAAATATTTGGCTAAAGAAGCAAAAGTGGTAAGCAACTCGATCAATAGCCAGAAGAATTATTTCCAGATCAACCGGGGATCAAAACAAGGTATAAAAGATAACATGGCTGTCATTAATTCGGATGGAAGTGTAGTGGGACAAATCGTTGGCGTGAGCGAAAACTTTAGCCAGGCCATGAGTTTGTTGCATGTGCAAAGCACGGTAAGTGCTATGATGAAAAAGAGCCGGAATAATGGGAGATTAGAATGGGATGGTCAAAGTCCTCTCTATTTAACATTGAGAAATATTCCAAAGAGTGATTCTGTACTAAGAGGAGATACGGTGCTTACAGGTATCAACTCTTATAATTATCCTCCGGGTTGGATGATCGGTACTGTGTCAGATATAGTGGACGATAAAAGCACCAATTTTTATGTACTGAGGGTGAAGCCTTCTGCCAATTTTCAAAACTTGCAGCAGGTTTTTGTAATAGAAAACCTGCAAAGAGAAGAACAGGTGACATTAGATAAGACCACGCAGAAAAAGGTGGATGAATTAAACAAAAGAAAACAATGAACAGTCTGCTCAGAAATATAATTCGTTTCATTTTCTTTATCCTGTTACAGGTATATATTCTGGACAATGTGCCGGCCTTGCATAAATTTATTATTCCGGTAATTTATTTTCTTTTTATTCTTTGGCTGCCATTCTCAATTTCAAGATTCTGGTTATTAGTGATCGGCTTTTTTACAGGGTTGTCGTATGATTATTTTACAGTTACCCCGGGATTACATGCTGCTGCTTGTGTATTGATTGCTTATTTCCGACCATTTATCGTTAACATATTGATCCCAAAAGATACGTCTGAATTCAACTACAGCGAACCTTCCGCAAAAGCAATGGGCTGGGCGCCTTATTCAGTATATGTATTTGCACTTTCACTGCTTCATCACGGGTATCTATTACTGCTGGAGTGGCTTGAAGTAGGTAATTTTCTTGATTTCCTGATAAAAGTAGTTTCAACTACTGCTATTAGTATGTTACTGATCTTTACGGCCGAAATTTTATTTCCAAGAAGATTGAAATACAGAACTAATACAGCCTATTGAGGTTAGAAATTAGGAAAGCCAACTCAAAAACTTATAATAGAAAATTAAATAGTGACAACTCCATTTTAAAAACAACTTCTTCGTTGTAATTTGCAATTGTACCGCGTACAACTTACCTCGTACATTTTTTATGCCTGTGTTTAACCAGTCAAGAAGCCGTATCATCAGACTCATATTTGCTGTTGCATTTTTTGTGATACTTGCGCAGTTATTTAATCTACAGGTCATCTCAGGAAAATACCAGGAATTAGCAAGAAGTAATGCTGTTTATCCGAAGATCGTTTATCCCGAACGTGGGATCATTTTCGACCGGAAAGGTAAAGCGATTTTGAATAACGACATCATGTATGATATGATGGTAACGCCGGCAGAGATAAAAGGAATTGATACGTTGGATTTTTGCAGGATGATGAATATTGATACAGCCGAATTTAACCGAAGAATACTTGATGCAAAATTTAAAAACACTCCTGTTCGTCCTTCAATTTTCGAAGACCTGCTTACTCCTGAAATGCAGGTAAGATTTGAGGAGAACAGTTGGAAATTTCCAGGATTTGTTTTGGTACAAAGACCTGTAAGAGTTTATCCTTTTAATGCTGCGGCACATCTGCTGGGGTATATCGCTGAAGTAACCCCAAAACAAATTGAAAGTTCTGATGGTTTTTATAGAATGGGTGACTATGTTGGCCAAACAGGATTGGAATCTGTTTATGAAAGGGTGCTAATGGGACAACGTGGCGTGCAATATTTAATCAAGGATAATAAGAACAGGTTAGTGGGTTCTTATGAAAAAGGAGAATTTGACACTGCTGCGATCGCAGGCCGCGGATTACGAACATATATTGATATAGAATTGCAACAACTTGCAGAAAAATTAATGACAAATAAAGTTGGCTCTGTTGTCGCACTTGATCCCAAAACTGGCGGCATAATCGCAATGACTTCTGGTCCCAATTTTAATCCTAACGAACTTACCGGACCAGACAAAAGTAAAAACTATACGAAATTAGTGTTGGATGTTAAAGCTCCTTTATTAAATCGTGCGATCAAAGGGCAATATCCTCCTGGCTCAACTTTTAAACCAATTGATGCATTAATAGCGTTGGAAGAAGGTGTAATAACTCCCCAAAGTGGAATTAACTGCACGGGCGGATATTATGCATGTAGCAAAAGAGTTGGTTGTTTAGAAACCTGGGCAGGTCATGCTGCTAATTTGCGACTTGCTATTGCCCATTCCTGCAACTCTTTTTTTTGTAATACTTACCGCCTGATCGTCGATAATCGAAAATATGGTGACGTAAAAGTAGGTTATGAAAAATGGCATGATTACATGAACACGTTTGGATTAGGCGTAAGGCTTGGATTAGATCTACCAAGTGAAGACAAAGGAAATATTCTTGATACTACTGAATACGATAAAATGTATCGCGGTCAATGGAATTCTTGTACCAACCTTACATTGGGTATCGGGCAAGATAGAATGACAGCCACACCTCTTCAATTAGCAAACGCTATGTGTATCATTGCCAACAGGGGTTATTATTATGTACCACATTTTGTTAAAAAAATTGATGACGAAACTGAAGAAGACACTGCCTTGTTAAGTAAATATCGCAGGAAGCATGAGGTCTTAACTCATATTCCGGACGATGCCTATGACGCTGTACAAAACGGTATGCAGGATGTAGTTGAAGAAGGTACTGCACGCATCGCAAAAATTCCAGGTATAAATATTTGCGCAAAAACTGGTACTGCTCAAAACTTTACTATTCTTGATGGTAGAAAACTTGAACTTCCTAACAACTCAATGTTTGTTTGCTTTGCGCCAAAAGAAGATCCTAAAATTGCTATAGCAGTAACAGTAGAAAATGCAGGTTTTGGTGCTACATGGGCTGGGCCTATTGCCCGAATTTTAATGGAAAAATACCTGAATGATACTTTGCAGACAAAAAGTAAAGAAGATCTTGAAAGAATCTCAAATACTGACCTGATGCCTAAATATTATGTAAGAAAACAGAAGATAGCTGATTCCTTAAGAGCATTTGAATGGTTTAAGATCACAAAGGACAGCACTTATATAAAGAAATATGTTTTTGAAAACCCTTCTTTACCTGGCTCTAAGAAAGAGAATAACAATAAGGAGCAAAACAGCAAAGAAGAGATAGCTATTTGGAATGATAAAAGAACTCACCGTCAAAAACAGTTAGTCCGTACATGAACCAGCGTAATCCCGAGATATCAAAAGGAGTTGACTGGAGTCTTGTATGGCTTTGGGCACTATTATCCATAGTTGGTATCATGGCAATTTTTGGAGTAACCTACCATGATGGCGATAATGTTATTCAAACATTTTTGCGATTCAAAACTGATTATAGCCGTCAATTTTATTTTTTCATTGTGTCGATAGTTATCGGCATGTTCATATTGCTAACGGACAGTAAATTTTTTCCAGCAACTGCTAATCTTTGGTATGCAGCAGGTATATTTTTGATCCTTCTCGTTTTTCCATTGGGATCAAAAGTAAAAGGGACAGAATCCATTATTAAGGTTGGTGGCAGTTTTCAATTTCAGCCTGCAGAGTTTTGTAAAATTTGTGTATGTCTTGCATTGGCAAAATATCTTTCGCGACCAGAAACTGATTTCAGACGAACGCAGTCACAACTTATTGCAGCGGGGATTGCTTTATTGCCAGCCGTCTTTAGTATAGCCCAAAGCGAAACTGGTTTGGCGCTGGTATATCTTTCATTTTTTATTGTAATGTATCGTGAAGGTCTGTCATCGGCTGTTCTTATAATTGGATTTTCGATTGGGACATTAGTAGTAGCAACATTGCTTGTAGAAAAAAACCTACTCGCATTTATTCTACTGGTAATAACAGGCTTTATTGTTTTTATTATGCGACGGCAGATAAAAAGAAACAGGTCACTTCTTATCAATATTATTCTTGTAGGATTATTGTGTATAGGCATTCAGCGTTTTGGAGTTCCTTTTGCTTTTAAGCATGTTTTGAAAGAACACCAGGTAGAAAGAATTTTCAGCACTATTGGAAAGGATATACCAAAAGAATATAAAAAGGAGCAAAGGAAAGACGAGGCCAAGGCGGTAGGTAAAAAAGATGTGGATTATAATGTAAAGCAATCAAAGATCGCTATTGGTAGTGGTGGGTTTGCTGGCAAGGGTTTACTAAAAGGCACACAAACACGTTTTGATTTTGTGCCGGAACAAAGAACAGATTTTATCTTTTGTACAATTGGTGAAGGCTTTGGGTTTATTGGAAGCCTGGTTTTATTGGGTCTTTATCTTGTTTTATTATTCCGGATAGTTGCCGTAGCTGAGCGGCAGCGAAGTATTTTCAGCAGGTGTTATGCGTACGGTGTTGGGGCTGTTTTCTTTTTTCATATCGCCATCAATCTTGCAATGACGGTTGGTCTTGCGCCAGTGATCGGCATTCCTCTTCCTTTTGTTAGTTACGGCGGCACTTCTTTACTTACCAATACCATTCTATTATTTATCCTTATACGTTTGGATGCAGACCGGCAAATGGTTTTACGCTAATTACACGAATTAGCTGAAATTCGTCAAATGAAAATTATTCCTTTAAGCGAAGGCACATTTACAATTGATAAAACAAAACTCTTTATACCGTTTGATGATGAGATCCATGACTTGCAACAAAGACCTGTTGGAAGTTTATTGGTAGAAATTCAACCATTCATTATTATCACTCCAAAGGATATTCTATTGCTTGATACAGGACTAGGCTTTGAAAAAGATGGCCAACTACAAATTCATAAAAATCTTGCTAGTGTTGGTATTAATCCATCAGACATTACAAAAGTATTATTAACGCATTTGCATAAAGATCATGCTGGCGGAGTTTCAATGGGAAAAGACCACGAGCATTTAAGTTTTCCTAATGCCACATTTTACTTGCAGCAAGGAGAATTAAATTTTGCTTTTGAAAAGGGATTTCCTTCATTTATTCCTAAAGAATTAGAACCATTAAAAAAGTCAAACCATGTTGTTTTATTAAAAGATGATGAAGGAACGATTGATGATTATATACATTATAAAGTAACTGGTGCTCATTCACCTTATCACCAAGTCTTTTGGATCAAAGAAAATGATCATGCAATTTTTTTTGGTGGCGATGATGCGCCACAACTACAGCAAATGAAGCATCGCTTTGTTGCCAAATATGATTTTGATGGAAGAAAAGCAATGGAATTACGCAGGAGTTGGTGGGACCAAGGGCAAAGAGAAGGCTGGACATTTTTATTTTATCATGATGTAAAAAATCCAATCATTAAATTGTAAATCTGCAATAAACAAAAAAGGCCGCCCTTACCAGGACCGGCCGTTGCTAATCTATGAAAAACACCGAGATCAAAATTCTATTGTATTAAATTCCGGAATTGCTTATTGGGTATCTCAGACCTTCGTGCTTTGATCTGTTCTTCTCTCATCTCTCTGATCTCACGAACAAAAATGTCTTGTTGTTTAAAAACATCATTACTTCTTTTTTCTCCAACAATTTCACGAAACTCGGTGCGATAACGGATCCTTAGATCAACAATTTTTTGTTGTCTTATAAGAACATCATCTCTGTTTTCTTTCAGGGTTTGTCTCCATTCTGTGAAGTAACGGACAAAAACGGGAGTAAATCTTTCGGCCTCATTTCGGGTAAGATTAAGTCTCTTCTGAATAAACTCTCTCATCTTATCCCGTATTTTATCATTGTCATTGCCCTGGGCTTTTGAAGAAAAGCCGGCCAACAATGCAAGGGTTAATATGAGTAAAAACTTTTTCATTATTCGTTCATTGATCCATCTGTGTCAGTATTTGATTCCAAAGCTACAGCATCGTTTAAAAAATCCTGTATCTCTTTTTCTGAAACATCCTTCATTAATTCTTTTATTTCAGCATGCTTAGCCGCATGTGATTCATCATCCGTCTTCTGGTTATTATCAGGATCCACTAATGTTACAAACTCGTCTATCTTTAATTTACTTACTTTATTATCGACATTCTTTTCGATCCATGCTTGCGGATTTTTGTTTGGGTCTACCTGGTTGGATCTAAATATAACAAGGCCACTAATCGCAACTATTCCAATTACAACAGCAGCAACTGCTAAACGATACCATCTGCGTCTGGTTATTGAAATAACTTTTGTTTCCTTTTTTTCAATTTTCGTTTCCAGTGTTTCGAAGTATCCGACAGGAACTGAATAAGGATTTTTATTTTTTAAACTGTTAAGCAATGGCGACAATGTTCCAATCTCCTCTTCACTTGTTTGGTAGTCCTCGTGCTCACCTATATTTTTCAATACATCTTCACTTATGTTTTGAAAAAACCCAGCAGGAACAGCATAAGGCATTTCTTTAGAAACATTACTAAGCAAAGGAGATAAATATTTCAATTCATCTTTTGCATCAGTAGTTTCCAGGGCCTTTATTCGATTCAGGATTTGGGTAGGAAGCCTCTCAAAATAGCCATTTGGTACTGTATAGATATTTTGAGGGCTATAGCTCCCAAGGGAACTTCTTAATTCTTTTAATTCATTTAATATGGTATTCCTGTTTGTCATTTTACCGTACTTGAGACGGCTTTTGGCCTTGTAAGTTTAATGATTCTTAATGTAATCCTCTATTTTTTTAACCGCATGATGGTAGCTGGCTTTCAGAGCTCCCTCGCTGGTTTCCAATACTCTACTCATTTCTTCGTAAGGCATTTCATCATAATACCGCAACTGAAATACGATTCTCTGCTTTTCAGGAAGTTGCTGAATGCCTAATTGAAGTTTCCACTCCAGTTTATTGCCATCAAAATCCCGGTCAGCTTTTATCTTGTTTTCCAGACCACTTTCCACATCGCTTAGTGACACTGCAGTCCGTTTCTTTTGCTGCTCCAAAAAAGTTAAACATTCGTTGGTTGCCACCCGGTAAAGCCAGGTATAAAGTTGGCTGTCTTCACGAAAATTTTCAAGCCCGTTCCAAACCCTGATCATTACATTTTGTAGGACATCATTTGCATCATCATGATCAACAACCATACGACGCAAATGCCAATATAATTTTTCCTGATATTTTTTAATGATGGATGTAAACGCCTTTTCCTTTGTAACAGGGTTACGGAATTCTACGAGCAATTCACTATCGCTTAAAGTTGTCAGGGCCATTGGTTCGGTCTTTAATCAGGTTTAGAATATTGGAATACGGAAGCGTTTAACCTGTTCAACAGTATAAAAATATAATTTTTTATTTTGTTATACCAGCTTTAGTTTTCCATAGCATCGTCCCTTGCGTCGCTCCATTCATCTTTAGTATTTCTATTAGGCAATAAAAAACCGTCGCCTTTGAAGCAACGGTTAAGCATAGGAATATTTTTAGAGTTATTTTTTTGCCATTACTTTCTCAGCAGCTGTAACAATATCCGGAACATCCAATCCATATTTTTTCAATAGTTGTGCAGGTGTTCCACTTTCTCCAAATGTATCTTTTGTACCCACATATTCTATTGGAATAGGAAAATTCTTTACAGCACATTGCGCAATCGCATCGCCTAATCCACCAATAATATTATGTTCTTCAGCAGTCACCGCACATTTTGTTTTACGAATTGAATTGATCACTGCAGTTTCATCGAGCGGTTTTATTGTATGAATATTTATTACTTCAACACTAATTCCTTTCTCTTGTAATATAACTCCAGCTTGAATTGCATTCCAAACTAAATGGCCACAAGCAAAAATTGAGACATCGGTTCCTTCAGAAAATATTTGTGCTTTACCAATTTTAAAATCTTCTGGTTTTGTAAAGATTGGCCAAACAGGTCGTCCAAATCTTAAATAAACAGGTCCTTCATATTCAGCAATTGCCATTGTTGCCGCTTTCGTTTGATTATAATCGCAAGGAACAATGACAGTCATACCCGGTAACATTTTCATCAAGCCAATATCTTCAAGTATCTGGTGTGTAGCTCCGTCTTCTCCCAATGTAACTCCTGCATGCGAAGCACAGATCTTTACATTCTTACCGGAATAAGCTACTGACTGACGGATCTGATCATAAACACGACCTGTTGAAAAATTTGCAAACGTAGTTGTATAAGGAATTTTTCCGCCGATAGTTAACCCTGAAGCAATACCCATCATGTTTGCTTCAGCAATACCACATTGAAAAAATCTATCAGGAAATTCTTTTATAAATTGATTCAATTTTAACGAGCCTGCAAGATCAGCAGTAAGCGCAACAATGTTTGAATTTTTTCTTGCTGCTTCTACAATACCATCACCAAAGCCGCTGCGGGTATCTTTATTACCAATAGATTGAATTTCTTTGAGCATGTTTGTTTTTTGTTCCATCACTTCCAT
>DASYQG010000606.1:0-4536 GCA_036005825.1 Chitinophagaceae bacterium
TAGTTAATAAAAAGATCTTTTGATTTTATTCTTCTACGCTTCAATTTAAAATTGACACTACACACTCTTTAAAATTTCTTTTCACTTTTCCGGATACTCATTTTTGTGTGGCAATCAAAAAAAATATTCATCATTCAAACTTGTTTTATGAAAAAAATTATTCTTCTGCTTAAAACCGTTTTCATCTTTAGCATTGCCTATACACAACAAGGTGTTGCTGTTAATACTGACGGCAGTAACGCTGACAACAGTGCTTTGCTTGACATTAAATCAACCTCAAAAGGAATTCTAATTCCAAGAATAACAGCAGCACAAAAAACGGCGATTGTTTCACCAGCAACCGGTCTGCTCATTTATCAAACTGATGGCACAACTGGTTTTTATTATTATAATGGCAGTGCATGGGCTCCTGTTAGTTCGGCAGCAGCAGGACCACTCGGCGGATGGGCAACTACTGGTAATACGGGTACTGACTCATCGATAAATTTTATTGGAACTACAGACAATAAACCGTTGATCGGAAAAGTGAACGGGCAACCGGTATTTTATTTTTCTTCAACCAACCCTGCTACGTTGATAGGTTACCAGGCTGGAAAAAATAATGCGGTTAATGATAATACTTTTATCGGATACAAAGCGGGATATGGGAACACTAACGGAAGGTATAATGTGTTCATAGGAAAAAATGCGGGATTAAATAATACAACCGGTGAGCAGTCTTTGTTCATAGGACAAGAAGCCGGAAAATCCAATACGATTGGGAATTCAAATGTTTTCGTTGGTTTTCTCGCTGGATACAGTAATACATCCGGTTATCTTAATCATTTCGTTGGTGGCCAGGCAGGTTTTTCTAATACAACAGGTAATGAAAATTATTTTAGCGGGTTGAACGCTGGGAAGTTCAATACCACCGGTTCCTATAACTATTTCTCGGGAAACTATTCAGGATCGCAAAGTACGGGCGACAAAAATCTTGCAATCGGATACGGCGCCGGAACAAATAATGCCGCCAGTTTTAATCATTTTGTTGGTTACGAGGCTGGCGCTCTCAACACCACCGGAACCGCCAATTTTTTCCAGGGATATGAAGCGGGCCTCAACAACACAACAGCCAGCTACAATCATTTTTCTGGTTTCAGAGCAGGATACTCGGACACATCGGGATTGGGCAATCATTTTGATGGCTATTACTCGGGTTACAGTAATTTAAATGGAAGTCAGAATTATTTTAGCGGCCAGCAGACAGGTTATTCTAATACTGCAAGCAAAAATCATTTTGTAGGATTCCAGGCGGGTTTCAATAACACTATCGGAAGTAATAATCACTTTGAGGGATTTGGTGCGGGAACTTATAATACAACAGGCTACAATAATTTTTTTGAAGGTCACCTTGCCGGCTACAGCAATGATTATGGTCATGATAACCATTTTTCAGGCTACCAGGCAGGTTATAAAAATACATCGGGTTATGAAAATTTATTCATTGGAAATAATGCGGGCTATAACAATACCACGGGGACCAATAATCAATTTGTTGGCCTTAATGCAGGCTATAGCAATACTACCGGTTATGACAATTATTTCAGCGGCGATAACGCAGGCCATAACAATTTCACAGGAAAATTTAATCATTTCGTTGGAATGTGGGCTGGTTACGGCAATGCAACAGGTAATTACAATTTGATGGAAGGTGCTGAAGCAGGTCAGCAGAATTACTCAGGTTCCAGTAATGTGTTTGTAGGGTACCAGGCTGGTTTTACAAATTCATCTGGGTCATACAATACCATGATCGGCAATAGCGCTGATGTCGCTTTCTCCGGTCTTACGAATTCTATGGCCCTTGGTTATGGTGCGAAAGTTGGCGCCAGCAACAAAATCATTATTGGAAATTCTTCAATCACTTCAATCGGCGGTTTCTCTAACTGGAGCAATTTCAGCGATGGTCGTTTCAAACGCGATGTAAAGGAAGATGTACCAGGTCTTGCATTTATCACTAAACTCCGTCCTGTAACATATACATTGGATGTAGATGCCATCAATGATTTTAATTCAAAAGATCTCCCGGCAGATAAAAAAATCACCACGTTAAATCCTGAAAAGAAAAATGAGATCTATACCGGCTTCATGGCGCAGGAAGTAGAACAGATTGCAAATTCTATTGGATATAATTTCAGTGGAATTGATAAACCAAAGGATGCCAGTAAACAAACTTATGCTCTTCGCTACAGTGATTTTGTCGTTCCTCTTGTAAAAGCAATACAGGAACAACAGAAACAAATTGATGAATTGAAAAAAATGGTTGAGCAGCTTGCTAAAAAGTAATAAATTTTTTCTGGTGATAACCATTAAGAAACCAGCAATAACCGTTTGCTAAATTATCAGCTAAAAAGCTGTTTACACCAATTAATCTTGTAATGAGTCACAAAAAAGATTACCGGAAAAAGCCGGTTAACTTATAAAACTTGTTTATGAAAAAGTATTTAATTCTATACAAATTGCTCTTTCTTAGTCTTGGAGGATATGCTCAACTCACAATTAGTTCCGGCGCTCAATGGATCAACAATGGAAATACATCTGTTGTTTTACAAAATATGGATCTCGTAAATAATGGTTCGATTTCAGCCGGCACCGGCAGTTTCAAATTCGCAGGTTCACAAAACACTACCATTAGCGGAAGCAGCATGCCTGTCTTTGGTATTATTGAAATTTCGAAAACAAATAATGCAAAGGTTTTGCTGGGGCGAAATATTAGCGTGGGTAGTTTGATCAATTTTATTTCCGGCCAGCTTGACTTAAACAATAATAACATACTAATGGCGGCAAGCGCAAACATTGCTGGTGAATCAGAGACTAACCGTGTTATCGGACCTATTGGTGGATTTGTTGAGATCACTCAAAGCATGAATGCGCCAGCTTCAGTAAATGCGGGGAATCTTGGCGCAACAATTACTAGCTCTGCTAACCTCGGAAGTGTAACCATCAGAAGAGGTCATTTACCGCAAAGCGGAACTGGGTTGACTACAGGTATTCAGCGTTATTATTCTATCCTTCCACAAAATAATGGCAACCTGGACGCAACTCTTCGTTTAAGATATTTCGATTCGGAATTGAATGGTCAAAATGAAAATGTTCTTGTGATTTATAAAAGCGATGATAATGGTGTTAACTGGAACAACATGTCGCAAACAACCCGTAATACGAACGCAGACTATGTTGAAAAAACAGGAATGAACACTTTATCGCTACAAACATTATCAAATGATGCCGTGGTCTCTATTGACGGTGTTACCGGCCTTGTATTTACAGGCCAGCGCAAAAAAACCACGGAGGTGACCTTAAAATGGACATCACAAACTGAAACAAATATGAGTGGCTATCAAATTGAACGGAGATTGAAAAATGAGATCAGCTTCAATGACAGAGCTTTTGTTAATTCACTTGCTCCCGGTGGCAATAGCTTTTCACAGTTATCCTATCAGAATGTTGATGCGAATTCTTATGCCGACACTTCTTATTATAGACTGAAGATCATGACAACTGCCAATACATTTACTTACTCAAATGAGATCGCAGTACCAGGGAAAACAAAAGGCGGTGGTGGTAATGGAAATGGCAATAACATAACTATTGCTGATGAAAGCACAACAAGCAGCGAAAAGGCAATAACGCAAACAAGTTTGTTGCGTAAAAAAATAACAGTTGGGCCAAATCCAAACAATGGTAATTTTTGGTTCTTTATAAGCGGAATTGATAAAGAAACTTTTGCTGCGCTATATACGATCGATGGTAAACAACTCAAACAGTTTCGTGTAAACAATCTTCAGCGGCAACAAGTGAATGGCCTGAGAAACGGTATTTACTTGTTGAAGGTACCGGGAATGGAAGCGTTTAAAATAACTGTTCAAGGTGGCGGTAATGGGTTACCAAATAATGACATAACCGATCCTCTCAATATAAAAAATTAACATGCCTGATCAAACTCACTTTTCAATTCCCTCCATTAGCCTTACTTCAACGGCACTCGTGGAGAGTGCTTTTAAATCATTAAAAATGGAAACCGATAAAAAAAATGTAATCAATAAAGAAATGGCCACCGATATTTTGATGCTGGCAGTACTGACAATAGTACCTGTCGTGTTGGTATTGGTATTGTAAATAAATTAGGCCCGGGATTTCTTCATATTCTTTAGACTTATTAAAATAGAGGACGGTTTAGAAAAGTCGTCCCGACCAGTCGGGATGGCTTTTTCTTTTATCCGCTTAATTGATTTTAGATGTACTCATTTTAGAGCTGTCATCACTTCATCTTTTCTTCTGCGACTAACTTCTACCCTGCTGTTATCTTTTAATACTGCAAATCCATCATGGTCAATGAAAGAAATGAACTTCTTATTTACCAAATGACTTTTATGTGTGCGAATAAAGTTATGCGGGGTTAGCAGAGTATCATATTCCCCTAATGTTCTCGAAATAAGATAAGTTTTGTTCTTACCCGCAAAGAATTTAGTGTAGTTGCCAACGGCTTCACAGCGAATG